>JANNOC010000333.1:0-1537 GCA_031398865.1 Gemmatimonadota bacterium
CGCTTTTCGCGGATGATCGAGATGGAGCTCGCGGAGCTCGCGATGGCTCGTACGAAGTTCGAGGTCCGTCTGTCGACGGCGGAGTCCGAAGACCGCTGGTCTGAGGCGGGCATCGACGCCGGCGAGTTCTTCCTCTCGCCGAACGTCTGCGAGGACCTTAAACCGCTGGCGCGAATCGTCTCCGGCGGCGAGCTGTCGCGTGTCATGCTGGCGCTGAAGACCCTCGGTGCCGGAACCCAGTCGCCTGCCCTGAGCGAGCAACGGTCGGGGGAGTCCCGAGCGTTGCGAGTCGAAGGGAAGACCCTGATCTTCGATGAAGTCGACGCCGGCATTGGCGGCCGGGTCGCCAGCGTGGTGGGGGAGAAGCTGGCCGCGCTGGGCGATCGGTTCCAGGTGCTCTGCATCACGCATTTGCCGCAGATCGCCGCATGCGGGCGGACCCACTTCCTGATCGAGAAGCGCGTGCAGGGGCGCCGCACGGTGACCGGCGTGACCCGGCTGGCGGGCGAGGCGCGCGCCACGGAAATCGCGCGGATGATGGGCGGCTCCGCCGCCGGCGTGAAGGCGCTCGAAAGCGCCCGCGAGCTGCTCGATGCGGCGCAGGCGAAGGGCATGGCCCGGGCGAAGGCGTAAGGCGAAAGCGAAAGTCCGCGGCGGGCGAAAGCGAAACTGAAGGTTGACCGATTGTGAAGTACTTCATCGAAACCTACGGCTGCCAGATGAACGTCCACGACTCCGAACGGATGGCGGGGCTGCTCGAGCAGTCCGGCTACGACCCGGCGGCGTCGGAGCTCGACGCCGACCTGGTGGTGATCAACACCTGCAGCGTGCGCGAGCGTGCCGAAGACAAGTTGTACACCCGCCTGGGCGAGATCAAAGAGGCGAGCCGCGCGCTCGGTCGCGACCCCCTCGTCGCCGTCGCCGGCTGCGTCGCCCAACAGGAAGGCCGCAAGCTGATTCGGCGATCGAGCGGATCGATTGACATGGTCATCGGCACGCAACAAATGAAGATGCTGCCAATGCTGGCGACCGAGGCGTTCCACGAAGAACGCTCCGACGCCGTCCGGTCGCGTCGAGCTGAGCGACGCATTGCGATCGACAACCCGTACGAGGATCCGTCGTTCCCGCTCGGCATCGTGCGGCGCAGCGATCCGGTCCGCGCCTACGTGACGATCATCGAAGGCTGCAACGACTTTTGCGCCTTTTGCGTCGTGCCGTATACCCGCGGCCACGAGCGGATGCGCGCCAGGGCCGAGATCCTCGCCGACGTCCGCGAGGCGGTGGCCAGCGGCCGCCGCGAGGTGCAGCTGCTCGGCCAGATCGTCAATCACTACCAGGCGCCGGACGATCCGTCCTGCGACTTCCCGGCATTGCTCGAAGCGGTCCACAAAATTCCCGGACTCGATCGCATCCGTTTCGCGAGCCCGCATCCGCGTCACACCAGCGACCGCGTGATCGCCGCGATCCGCGACCTGCCGAAGGTCTGTAAACATCTGCATCTTCCCGTGCAGTCCGGGTCGACGCGAGTGCTCGCACA
>JANNOC010000181.1:0-1597 GCA_031398865.1 Gemmatimonadota bacterium
GGGATTGATCGCGGCGCGTGAGCTGGCGAGTCGCGCTCCCACCCTCGAGATCGTGCTGCTGGAGCGGGACCGCGCCATCGGCGCACCCGTGCGCTGCGGCGAAGGCGTGGGATCGCGCGGGCTCGCGGAGTTCCTGGATCCCGAGGAGGGCCGCGCACCCTTCGTCGCCCGGCGTATTACGAAAGTGATCTTCTGGGCGCCGGACGGTACCGAGGTGCACGTCGCGGAGGGCGATGTGGGCTACGTGCTGGATCGCACGCGCTTCGAGCCCGCGCTCGCGGCCCAGGCGGGACGGCTCGGCGCCGAGCTGCTGATTGGCACGGAGGCGATCGGCATGACGCGAGAGGGCGACGGCTGGCTCGTCGCGACGCGCGGGCCTCGGGGCGACGGGCACATTCGCGCGCGGCTCATCATCGGTGCCGACGGCGTCGAGAGCATGGTGGGGCGCTGGGCCGGTCTCGACACGCGCGTTCCGTCGCGCGACATGGAGAGCTGCGCCCAATACGTCGTGTCCGGCATCGAGTTCGATCCCGACGCGATCTATCTGCACTTCGGCGACCAGGTGGCCCCGGGCGGATACGCCTGGGTCTTCCCGCGGAGTGTCGGCGTTGCCAACGTCGGATTGGGCATCGTGGCGCTCAAGGCTGGGGGTCGCCCCGCCCGTGACTGGCTGCACGGCTATCTCGACCAGTATTTCCCGACCGGCGTTCGCACCGGCTACACCGTCGGCGGCGTGATCGTGCACACGACGGTAAAGCGCACGGTAACGGACAATGTCATCCTGTGCGGTGACGCGGCGCACATGGTGAATCCGCTGTCCGGCGGCGGGATCGTCAACGCCATGAAGGCGGGGCGTCTCGCGGCGGAAACCGCGGGGGACGCGTTCGCCGCGAACGATCTCTCGGCCCTGCGGCTGCAGCGCTATCACGATCGCTGGATGGCGCTGCTCGGCGACGACCACCTGCGTTTCTACAAGCTCAAGGAAACGCTGAACAAGTTCGATGACGGCTTCTACAACAGGCTCGCGCGCACCGTGAACGACATTCCGTACGCGAAGCGCTCGTTAGGTCGCATCTTCGCGTCGGCGCTGGTGCATCATCCCACGTTGATCCCCGTGGCCGCGCGATACTTCGTGTAGTGCAGCCGCTGCCACAGCGTCGTTCCGATGGCGCAGCGGTTCGCCGCCGCGGCTCCGAACCACTCGATCGGCGCCAGCACGCCAACAGCAGGCGTGGGGGGTGACCAGAGATAGATGGGAAGGCGGCTGACGGACATCACGTCGCCGATCCAACGCGACGCCAGCGAAAACCCCATCGAATAGCCTTCGCCGCGCGCGATGCCACGCTCCCGCTCCCCCGACGCCCCAAACGGATAGCTGACGACGCCCTCCGACGCGCCGATGTGCATCGCCAGCGCCGCGCGCGAAGACGCCATCTCGCGAGCGACGTCCCCATCGGCCAGCCAGGTCAGCCGCGGATGCGTCGCCGTATGCGAAATGCATTCAATGCCGCGCGTCTGCCACCGCGCGATCGCCTGGAGCTGCGAGTCCGCCGGTAAGGCGGCGGGTGCCCACGAGCTCGCCGTGCTGGCGACGACG
>JANNOC010000309.1:0-3612 GCA_031398865.1 Gemmatimonadota bacterium
CGCCACGAATCACGTAGCGCGCCCCCGGGCCGGCCACCACGGCCAACACCCGGCCACCACGCCCAATGAAATGCCTGCGAAAGCGCCGATCATCCCACGCATTAGATGAGGCCATCCGTAGTAGCACCTCCCGGGACGTCACGGCATAGTCGTCGAGCAGATCGCCCGTGCTCGAGTAGAAGTTGCCGTCCCGCAGTGCCGCGATAACCGCCGCCGGCGTGAATGTGTCGGCGCGGACCATGACCCAGCCTCCCCCCGGACCGGTCGACTCGGGATCTTCGAGCCTCTTCGGCAGGAAATGGTGCGCGTCGTCACTCGCCACGCCGTACAGGAGCGTGCCGCGGGTGAGCAGCGTGTCCCACAGCACCTCGGTCGCCAGCGCGATCCCGCCCGCTCCATCATCCCCGCCGGAATTGTTGACAGCTGGGTGCGCATTCCACACCTCGAACAGCGTCGAGTCCGGAAGATTCGCCATGTCGCCAGGTCGCACGGACCAGCGCCAATTCGGGTGGTTCACCTGCGCAAGTCCGCCCGCCGCCGCGATCTCCGCCAGGTTCCGCGCGAACGTTGCCGCCATGCTCATTCCGCGCGCGACCGCGCCCTCGCCCAGTGGCATGACCACTCGCGCGAGGCCAAGGCCGTTCACATGTGCCTGACGCCGGCCCTCCGCTCGTGCAGAGTCGGCGACCCGCTGAGTGACTTCCTGGCCTTGCAGCACCAGAAAGCGATCAGGCCTGGCATACACGGCGTTGAGTGGCGCGACGTCGGTAATGTGCTCGTGGTCGGTGATCACGACGAAGTCATAACCGTGCTCCTGATACCAGCGCACGACATCGGCGGGGGGCGAGTCGCCATCCGAGTTGAGCGTGTGCGCGTGCGTATTACCGCGATACCAGCGCGCACCGGTTGCGGTAGTACGTCGCTCCCACGCACTCGGCAGGGGTGAGGGGCGGGGGGCGGCAGCGGGCGGTGCGCCCTCGCTCGCCAGCGCCGCGCGAACCGCGGAGTCGTCCGCGGCGGGTGGTCCCAGTCGGCGCGGCGCGGCGCATCCGAGCATCAGGATCGCGACGGCGGCGGGGGCGAACCGCACGCGCACCCACATGCGCATCCGCATGCGCATCCGCATGCGCTTAGGGCTCCGTCAGCAGTGAGAGTGCGACATCGCCGACGATCTGCAACGATTTCGCGGCGACCTTGTCGAGCGTATCCGTGGGCTTGTGGTGGTCGTCGAAGTCGATGTCGATGACGTTGATGACACGCAACCCCTTCTTCAGCAGTGGAACGTGGTCGTCCGTCACGTTGCCCTGGGATTGTGGCGTGAAATACGCCGAATAGCCCAGCGCCGCCGCTTTCTGCCAGACGCGAGACACGACCTCGGGTGCCTGCTGCACCGACCAGCCTTCGTGTTTGATGCCCAGATCGCGGTCGCCGATCATGTCCCAGACGACGCCGAAAATGGGGCGATAGTCCGGCGCCGGGAGATGCTCCGCGAAGTAGGTGGAGCCGATGAGCACGTCCTGCAGCTTCGCGAAGTCGCCGTAGTCCTCGCCGTCCACGAAGAGCAGGTCAACGCCCACCGTCGGCGGCGTCTTCTTCAAAGCATCCGCCAGCGCGATCAGCAGCGCAACGCCGGATGCGCCATCGTTGGCGCCGGGTACGGGGAGCTTGCGGTCGCTGGGCGACTCGGCCTCGTCGGCCACGGGGCGCGTGTCCCAGTGCGCGACGTACAGCACGCGCGTCGGGTCGTCCGGCCGGATGCGCGCGAGAATGTTGCGCATGGGCAGCCGCGTCCCGTCCACGGTGGTATGCGTCCACTCCTGCACGATCACCGTGTCCGAACGCGCGCGCATCTGCTCGATGATCCAGTCGCCGGTGCGCCGGGCCCCCTCACTCCCCGGAATGCGCGGTCCGAAACCGAGCTGCGTCTCGACGTAGCCTAACGCGATGGCACCGTCGAAAATGGTGCGCGGGGCATCGGAGACCGGCGGCAGTTTTGCGCTGATGTCGCAGGCCGAGAGGGCGAGCAGGACGATCGCGAGAAAGTACATCGTCAAGGGGACGGGCGTTGCGTGAGCGTTCATGGTGTCGGATCTATCGCAGCTCACCGGCAAAGAACTGCAGCTGCAGCACCGCGGTGAGCACGTTCTGCGTGAAGCGGCGACCCTGGTTGTCATCGAAAGTAACGATGCGCGAGGCCACGAGGCTGAATGCCATGGTCTGAGACAGATCGGTATCGGCATTCAAACTGAACGCGCGCCGCCCGTTGTCGGCGAGCCGGCTGCGCTGCGTGGCCGCCGCGCGGTTCTGGATGTAACTCCTGGTCCCCGCCTGCTGAAAGCCCAGTCGCGTACGGATGTCGCTCGTGAGGCCCCAGCCTGGCGGAGCGCGAAACGGACGCGCGATGTCGGCGTTCAACTCACTGGTTTCCCCGTTCACGAAGCCGCCCGGGCGCGATTCCTCCCGCTCGGTCCGCGAATAGCCCGCTGATGTCGAGAGCCCGCCGAACGCCCAGGTGATGGTGCCGTTCACCGGATAGCTGCGCACCTCGCTGACCGTGCGCTCTCCCTGCGACGTCATCGTCACCCCTGGCGTGAAGAGCAGTTGCCGCGTGTGCAGCATGCGAGCCTGCGCGCCCACACCGGCGATGACCGATCGCAGCCACACGGGTTGGAAGGTCCAGCGCAGGCTCACGTCGGGAAAGACGGTGTTCTCGCCCTCGACCACGCCCTGCGTGTTATCCAGGCGGCGCGTCCAGTTGCGGCTCTCGGTCCGCTGAAAGCGACTCGACACATTGGTGCCGAACGGCAGCGAGAGGCCAGTCGTCAGGGCGAGCTGCGTCGTGCGCCCGGCGCTACTCGCAAGGCGGCCGTCCGCGGACCGAAAGTTGTCGGTGCCGCCTAACGCGAGTTGATAGCCCAACCCGGGCGTGAAAGGGGAGCCGTCGAAGGACGACAGCAACGAACGCGTGACGCTCACGTCCAACGGGAGGAACAGGCCGGCGAGGCGGTTCCGCACGCCGGAGTCGGGGGTTGCACTGGTGAGCGCGCGCGCGAGATCCAGCGTCACCTGCCCGGTGAGCACCTGCGAGTTTCCAAAGCGCCGCGGCAGGTGATAACTGCCGGTACTGTCGTCGCTGCGCAGGAGCGTGCGCGCGTTGGGATCGCGCAGCAGCGTGAAGTGCGTCCCGAAATCCACGCGCGGCCGTAGCCATTCGGTGACAGGGGGCGCGAAGCTCAGCGTGGTTTGCAGTGCGCGCTCGCGCTCGAGTCCCACGTCCAGCCCGAGCAGGCGGCTGCGCTCCGCGGTGGCGAGGATGGCGTTGGCGGACGTGTCGCCGTAGTCGCGCAGATCGCGCAGCGAGCTGACATCCCAGCGCGCGGTGAACGCACTGAACGGACGCAGCTCCATCGCCGCCGTGTTGCGCCAGACATAGTTCCGTCCGTTCACGACGCTGCCGGTGTCCCCCAGGGAAGCCGCCGGCTTCGAGAAGGTGAGTCGCCGGTGGCGGGGGGGGGGGGCGGCCCCCGGCGGGGCGGCGCCGCGCCGCAGGACAACCGCCCAACAGCCCCCCCCGGGGGGCGGCCCCCGGCGCCCGGCCCAACAAAAAAACAA
>JANNOC010000362.1:0-3801 GCA_031398865.1 Gemmatimonadota bacterium
ACCCAGTTCTCGATCGGCGACTTGCCCTGGCGCACCATCGTCGCGGTGGCGTCGAGCTTGCCGTTGCGCACCACGCCCTTCCAAACCAGCTTGCCGTACTTCGGTTCAAACTGAAGTAGTCCTCGCAGCACCATCGGGCGAGCGCAATGCTCGCGTGGAGAGACCGAGATCATGTGCTTCAAGAATCTGCCTGTCGAGTTCGACGCCCAGGGGAAGCCGTTCCTTCGCGAGGGCGTTGCCGATCCATACGGCAAGTCGACCTCCGCGCCGCGCGGTGTCCCGACGCAGTTGACCGCGGAAAAGGTCGCGGAGCTCGTCAGGCGCAACGGCCACATCAAGAACATCGACTTCGACCCGGTGACGCGCGTCGCGGGGGCACTCGCTTTTCACACCGTCGCCGACGTGAAGCAGCGCAAAGTGCTCGAGGCGCGGTCGGTGGCGACGCTGTTCCGGGGCTACGAGGTGATCATGATCGGCCGCGATCCGCGCGATGCCATCTACATCACGAGCCGCGCGTGCGGGGTGTGCGGCGGAGTGCATTCCACCTGTTCCGCGGAGGCGACCGAGATGGCGATCGGCTGCGCGCCGCCGCCGCTCGGCATCATCATCAGGAATCTCGCGCTGGCACTCGAGTTCCTCTACGATCACCCGCTGCATCTGCATCTGCTTGCCGGCCCCGACTACTCGGCGGCGATTCTCGAAGGAACCAACCCGTCGCTGCTCGCGCGGGCGCACACGACCGAGGCGGCGCACGCCGATGCGCACGGCTATCGCACGGTCGGCGAGTTGATGACCGATCTGAATCCGCTGACCGGCAAGCTGTATCTCGAAGCGCTGCACATGACCCGGGTGGCGCGCGAGGCCTACGTGCTCATCTGCGGAAAGTATCCGCACCCGCAGACCATCGTCCCCGGCGGCATGAGCTCGACGATTACGCTCACGGTGATGAACGAGATGTACCTCAGGATGGCGCAGTTCTTCGATTACTCCAAGAAGATCGCCGGAATCTGGGACGACATCACCGACTTCTTCTACGATTACGATCCCGAATACAAGAAGGTGGGCGCGCGGCGCGCGAACATGATCGACACCGGCATCTGGGATCACCCGGACGCCTACGACGCGACGTACGAGAACGCCGCGGCGTGGGGAGACAAGCGCTGGGCGACGCCGGGCGCGATCGTCGAAGGAAAGCTCCTGACGACGGATCTGCACACGATCAACATCGGGCTCGAGGAGTTCGTCGAGCATTCGTATTACGAGGAGTGGGCCGGCAACGGCGAGCGTCAACACTTTCCGACCGATCCGACGGGCAAACCGCTGTCTCCGTACCACCCGTGGAACAAGATCACGAAGCCGCGGCCGCAGGGTCAGAGCTGGAAGGAGAAGTACACCTGGGACACCGCGCCCCGGTGGGATCGGCAGGGCATGGAGGCCGGCGCGTATGCGCGTCTCTGGAATACCGCCGTCGCGAAGAAGCTTCCCGAGAGCCCGTTCCTCGAAGCGACTGGCCACTCGCTCAAGATCCGGCTTCCCAAGGGCGCGCTCCCGGAGACGGAAATCGAGTGGCGTGTGCCCGACGTCTGGAACGCCTTCGAGCGCAATCGTGCGCGCGCCTACTGCGTCGGGTACACGGCGATGGTCGCGATGGACAACTGGCTTCTGGCGATGAAGCGACTCGGCATCGGCGACACCCGCACGAGTACGCCGTTCGAGATTCCGAGGAAGGGAGAGCATCGCGGCGTCGGGTTCTGGGGGGCGGGGCGCGGTTATCTCACGCATCATCTGACGATCGACCGCGGTGCCGTGTCGAACTATCAGATCCTCACGCCTTCAACCTGGAACGCATCGCCCACCGATCACTGGGGACAGCCGGGACCGTACGAGGAAGCGGTGCTCAACACACCGATACTCGAGGAGACCGACGATCCCAAGGCCTTCAGGGGTGTCGACATCCTGCGGGCAATCCGCAGCTTCGATCCGTGCATGCCGTGTACGACGCACATCCAGTCGGAGGCCGGGATGATCGTCCGCGAGGTCAACACCTGCGCGTGCGCCCTCGACGACTGATGACGCCCACCCGCGTGCTCGTCGGCGGCATCGGCTACCGCAATCTCACCGATCATTCGGCGGGCGTTCTGGTGGTCGATGAGCTCGCGCGGCGGGAGTGGCCGGAGCACGTGAATGTGGAAGAGCTGAGCTATGGACCGATCGCCGTGGTGCAGCGTCTCGAGGACGAGACGGGCGACCGTCGCTTTGGTCGACTGATCGCTGTCAGCTCGGTTGCGCGTGGAGGCGGGCGCATCCCCGGAACGATCACGACGTATCGCTGGGATCGCGTGCTTCCGTCTCCCGATCACGTGCAGGGAGCGGTGGCGGAGGCGGTGACTGGTGTCATTGCCATGGACAACACTCTCGTCGTCTGCCGCCAGTTCGGCGCGCTCCCCGACGACGCCGTGGTCGTTGAGATCGAGCCGCTCTGGCAGGAAAGCGGGGAGCAACTCAGCGCTCCGATCGCGGCGATCTTCGACGAATTGTGCGCGCTGGTGACGACCCTCGCGACCGACGAGGCCGCGGTGCAGCGGCTCCCGATCGCCACGCTCAGCGGCCGCGCCGTGGCGCAAGTGGCGATGTCATGAGCGAATCGCAATTGGATCCCGCCGTCGAGGACGCCGAGGCGACGCGAGATGTGCTCGAGGATGTCGATCGGTTGATCGGTGAGCTCGAGGCGCACCCCGATAAGGCGGTGCGCGAGAACACGACAGCGCTGCTCGAGGGAATTGACTCCGTTCACCGCACCGCCCTCACGCATCTCCTGACCGCGATCCACTCGATGGGCGGTGAGGCATTCATCAATCGCCTGTCGGCCGATCCCGCCATCCGGCTGCTGCTCATGTCATACAATCTGCTCGCCGTGGATCGGCGGCTGATGGCGGAGGAAGCGCTCGATCGGGTACGCGGACATCTGCACGCTCATTCCGTCGATGTCGAGCTGACTGACGTCGTCGGTGGCGTAGTGTACGTGCGGCTGCATGGGATGGAACGCGCCTCGGTCGAGCCCGAGTCGGTCGCGCGCGATCTCGAGGCTGCTCTGCGCGACGGACTGCCGGGTTTTCAGGAGCTGATTTTTCGCGAGCGCGAATCGTCCCACTCTGCCGCGTTCGTTCAGCTCGGCGGCCTCCGGCGCGCCCAGCGACCGGTGTTCCAGCGGGTCGCCGCGTCGAGCGACGTGCCGAGCGGAGCGATGACCCCGGCCGAGATTGGCGGACAGCCGATCCTTCTCGTGAATGTGAATGGCGATCTCTTCGCAGTCGCCGACCGATGCGGAGAGACTCCGCTGCCGCTCCGCTTCGGGCGACTCGACGGGTACATCATCCACTGCAGTTGGCATGGCTGCCAGTACGATGTGCGAACGGGACGACGAGCCGAGAACGAGATCGTGCACGCCAACGAAGCCGAATGGGAGCGGCTCACGGTGTTCCCGGTTCGCGAACAGGATGGCGATGTCGTTGTCGCGGTTGGGGTCGAACCGATTCCGGCGGCATGACGTGACGCGAACCCTCATCGCGGGATTCGGAAACGTCCTACGCGGGGACGATGCGTTCGGCGTCGAAGTGGTCCATCGCCTCGACGACTCGGCCGCGCTTCGGGACAGGCCCGACGTCGCCGTGATGGAAGTAGGAACGGGAGGGATTCATCTCGCCCAGGAGCTACTTGGAGGGTATGAACGCCTCATCATCGTTGACGCGATGACGCGCGGTGGCCCCCCGGGATCCGTCTACGTTCTCGAGGTGGACGACG
>JANNOC010000364.1:0-2424 GCA_031398865.1 Gemmatimonadota bacterium
CCGAATCGTTCCACGCCTTCATCCAGAACCTGACGGTCGCCACCACCGGCACCACGCACGGCGCGGCAGTGATCAGCCTGCCGCGGAGCCAGGTCGAGATGACGGCGTCGGATCAGGAGTGGCAGGACAGGATCTCGAAGGTGGTGCGGCGCGTCGCCAAGGACCTGATCGCCAACGACGAGACCGAGATCAGCGAGGTCGTCCGGCGGCGGCTCTTCCAGGACCTTGGAAGCGAGAAGATCCGGAAGAACGTCGCCAAGGCCTACGGTGACTGGTGCTTCGAGCGGCGCGCGCAGCTCCCGCCCGAGTGGACCGCCGTGGATTCGGCCGCGACCGAGGCCAAGGCGCGCGAGTTTCTGCAGCGCCGCTTCGAGGCCTGCTACCCGTTCCATCCGGCGACGCTGTCAGTCTTCCAGCGCAAATGGCAGGCGCTGCCGCAGTACCAGCAGACGCGCGGTACGCTGGCCATGCTGGCCCAGTGGATCTCGATCGCCGCGCAGGAGAGTTTCCGCAAGGCTCGCACAGAGCCTCTCATTACGCTTGGCTCGGCGCCGCTCGCCGAGCCCGGGTTTCGCAGTGTGATGCTGGGCCAACTAGGCGAGTCACGGCTCATCGCGGCGATTGATACCGACATCGCCGGCGAGCAGGCGCACAGCAAGGCGCTCGACGCGGATACCAAGGGACCGCTGCGGGACATCCATCGGCGCGTCGGCACCGCGATCCTCTTCGAGTCGTCGGGCGGGCAGACCGATAAGGTTGCGCATCTTCCCGAGCTGCGCTTTGCCCTCGGCGAGCCCGAGCTGGACACGACATCGATCGACAACGCCGCGTTGGTTCTCGAAGGTAGGTCGTACTTCATCCGCAAGACGGGCGCGGACGGATTCCGCATCGGCTACCAGCCGACGATGAAGAAGGTGGTGAGCGACCGGCGCGCGTCGCTCGACGAGGAAACCGAGGTTAAGCCCGCATTGCGCAAGCTCGTCGAGGACGAATTCCGGCGCGGCGCGAGCATCTCCGTCGTGGCCTTCCCAGGCGATGGGGCGGAGATCCCGGACACACCGCGACTGACTCTCGTCGTGGCCGATCCGGAGGTGGAGTGGTCGGGCGGCGGCTCGTTGCGCGCGCAGCTCGCCGAGTGGACACGCCAGCGCGGAAAGTCGCCGCGGCTCTATCCGGGAGCGCTCGTCTGGTGCCTCAAGAAGCCGGGCCGGGACTTGCGCGACAAGGTGGAATTGGGTCTCGCATGGAAGCGGGTGGCGCGCGAGGTCGCCGAGGGTACGCTCGGTGGTGAGTTCGACAAGAATGACCGGGCGGAGCTTCAGTCGAAGGTCAAGGACGCGGAAGGGGCAGCGAAGGACGAGGTCTGGGGCGACTACCGCTTCGCGATCGTTGCCGACGGGCAGGAAACCGACGGCCTCAAGGTGATCGACCTCGGCGCGGGGCACTCTTCGAGTGGCGAGACCCTGTGCGGCCGGGTGATCGGCGCGCTCAAGTCCGAGGCGCTCCTCAACGAGTCCGTCGGCGCCGGCTACATCGAACGCAATTGGCCCCCGGCGCTCAAGGAGTCAGGGGCGTGGCCGCTTGCGAGCCTGCGGCAGAGCTTCCTCAACGGCTCGCTCACTCGCCTGCTGGATCCCGACGCGATCCTGAAGAGCAAGATCGTCGAGTTCGTCAGCAGGGGCGACCTTGGCCTAGCGTCGGGCAGGAAACCCGACGGCAGCTACGAGCGGGTGTGGTTCGAGGAGTTGGTTGCACCGGACGAGGTCGCCTTCGATACCGGCGTGTTCCTGCTGAGGAAGGATTCAGCGAAGGCGCTGAAGACGGGTGCTCCACCGGTGCCCGTGCCTGGGCCGAGTCCCCAACCTAGTCCCGAACCCATCACCGCGCCTGAGCCGAGCCCGGCACCGGGACCCGCGCCGGCGCTTGGCGCTACCACGAAGACGCTGCGCCTCGTTGGAACGGTTCCGCCCGAGGTCTGGAACCGTCTCGGGACGAAGATTTTGCCGAAGCTGCGGTCGGGCTCCGACCTCCGGCTTGGCCTGGAGTTCACAGTCACAGTGAAGGCCGACACTGCGGGAAGTCTCGCGGCGGAGCTACAGCAGATTCTACAGGAGCTGGGACTTGGAGAAGCAGTGCGGGTCGAAGAAGGCAGTCTAATCGGGTAGCCAGGGAGGTCGCCCTCCCCAGCCCCCACACCACCTCAATCGAACCACCTAAGATTGGCACAGAAGCGCACTTTTTGAGATCACCACCCTTCTATCCGAACCGCACCCCGGACACTACAGCGGTAGCACAACAGTGACAAATTTTGTCACTCACCCATCTCCCGCGCCAGAAAGTGACCTCACCGATTGCCATAGTAGTGTACGAATGTCGTGTGGATGTGCGTCCAGCAAAGGCTGGCGCGTTCAGTGGGAGACAGTC
>JANNOC010000379.1:0-2217 GCA_031398865.1 Gemmatimonadota bacterium
CCGCCTTGGCGGCAGCGGCGACCGATGGGTTTGGTGCAGCAACGATAATGCTCGGTTTCTTCGCGGCCAGTTCCTCTGCCAGGGCGGGTAGATTGTGCAGTTGGCCGTCAGCCCAGCGTTCCTCGACCACGAATTGCAAGCCTTCTTTCCACCCCAGCGCCGCCATTCCCTCCTTGAACGCGATCAGCCAGTGCCCATTGGCTTTGCGCGAGTTGACGCTGAGCCAGCCGATCACCACTGGCGACTTCTTCGACTGGGCATGCGCCTGCCCTACCCGCGCGAGTGCTGGCCACGCCGCGAAAGCGATTAGAAGCGCCCGACGTTCGGCGCTCGCCGGGCGATCGCGAGGGTCAACTTGGACGTCGGCGTCAGGGCGCCAGTGCAGCGTGGCGCATTGTTTCCCGTTCGCGTTGGTCATTGAAATACCTCCCTTGCGAGCTTGAGCCCGCCGAGCCCTCTGTGTAATATCCGCGTATTACATACTGGAGCTTAAGCATGACACTCACAGTTCGGCTCGACCCGGATCTCGAACGGGAATTCGCCGAGGCTTGCAAGCTCAAACGCGCAAGCAAGTCGGCTGTCGTGACGGAGCTGATCCGCGGCTACGTTCGTCCGAAGGCGCCGGGGATGAGTCCGTTCGAACTGGCTGAGGCAATGGGCCTCATCGGGTGCATGCAGGACGCCCCAGCCTCTGGGCGGGACCATAGCCGCTATCTGAAGGACAAGCTCCGCAACAGGACCCGGCCGAAGCCACGTGAGAGCCGCGCTCGTTGATACCGGCCCTCTCGTTGCGCTGTTCGTGCGCAACGATCCGGACCACGAGCGCGTTTCCTCGGCAATGCGCGAGTTACGATGCCCGTTGCTCACAACCTGGCCGGTGCTGACCGAGGTGTGCCATTTCCTGAGCCCCGAGGTTGCGCTGCGATTCCTGCGCTGGGTGGGCGCGGGCGGAGCGACCGTAGTCCAGCTACCCGATGATGAATTGGCCCAGGTCATCGGCATGATGGAGAAGTATCGGGATCGGCCTATGGATCTCGCGGACGCCTCGCTCGTATGGCTTGCCGGCCATTCGGGCGTACGCGAGATCCTCACCGTGGATACTGGGGACTTTGCGGTTTTCCGTACACCGCAGGGCAAGCCGTTCAAGGATCTGCTCGCCGTCCGTCCGCGGGCGCGGTAGCTCATTCGATCACCCTGTCCGCGCGCACCATGAGCTCCGGTGGAATGGTGATGCCCAGCGCCTTGGCGGTTTTCATGTTGATGACGAGCTCGAACACCATTGGTTGCTCGATCGGGAGGTCGCCCGGTTTCGCGCCTTTGAGGATCCGGTCGACGTAATAGGCTGCTCGACGGAAGAGCGCCCGGCGATCCGCGCCGTAGGTGAGCAGAGCGCCTTGATGCGCAAATGCCGACGAGCTTCCGACCACTGGCCAGCGCTGCGCTAACGCATACATGAGCAGACGCCGCGATTCGGCCGAAAACCAAGCGCTCGAGGTGACCACAAGACCCTGGGCGCCTTCTTTTGCCAGCCGTGCAATAGCGGTTTCGATCTCTTCGGGGCGCGCTGCATCGGCAAATCGCGCCTCTACGGAAAATCGCGCTATGGCGCGATGCGCGGCTCGCATGTGCCCGGCGCGATCCGCCGATCCGGGATCCACTAGAAATCCAATTCGCCGCAACTGCGGCGTGGCAGACAGCAGGAGCTCGAGGAGTTTTTCATTGACTTCGACATTGATATTACTCAGCCCGGTGATCATTCCGCCAGGCCTCGAAAGACTGGCCGCAAATCCCGCTGTAACCGGGTCGCTGCCATTCGCCTGAACGATCGGTATCGTGGGCGATGCCTTTGCCGCGGCCGCTACCGACTGTGATGGGTACGCCACAATGACCGCGGGTCGTGTCGCGGCAAGTTCTTTCGCCAGAGCCGGCAAGCGATCCACGTAGCTATCCGCCCAGCGCTGCTCAAGGACGAACTGTGACCCCTCTTTCCAGCCCAGCGCCACCATTCCTTCCTTGAACACATTGAGATTCCGTCCGCTTGAATTCGCTGATCCTACGCCGAGCCAGCCGATCACCACTGGTGACCGTTTGGCTTGCGCAAACAGTGCCCCGGAAAAGGCGAGGGCGGGCCAAGCCGTCACGGCGATGAGGAGGGCGCGTCGCGTCGAGTGACGCCTGGCGAACGCTTCCGGACAGGATGATGATTCGGTGCCACAT
>JANNOC010000361.1:0-1887 GCA_031398865.1 Gemmatimonadota bacterium
GAATCGCCTGGGGTCCCACCGAGCAGTTCAGGCCGATGATGTCCGCGCCCCAGCCGTCCAGCGCGCGCGCGATCTGCTCGGGGCTCGCGCCGTACGGCGTCAGGCAGTCCACGCCGATGGTCATCTGCGCCGCGACCGGCATCTCCGCGTCCACTTCGCGTGCGGCGCGGATCGCCTGCTCGATTTCGGCGAGATCGGAGAACGTCTCGAGCAGAAAGAAATGCGCGCCGCCTTCCTTCAACGCCTGCATCTGCTCGCGGAAGATGGAACGCGCCTCGTCCACACTCGTGGGACCGAACGGCTCCAGCCGAACGCCCAGCGGGCCGACGGCGCCCGCCACGAGCACGCGATCGCCCGCGCTCTCCCTCGCGAGGCGCGCGGCCTCACGATTGAACTCGACCGTGTGCGATTCGAGCCCGTACTGACTCAGCTTCGCGCGATTGGCTCCGAAGCTGTTGGTCTCGATCACTTCCGCCCCGGCCTTCACGTACATCGCGTGCACTTCGCGCACCAGATCGGGCGCACGCGTATTGAGCTCGTCGTAGCACTGATTGATGAAGACGCCCTTCATGTACAGCATCGTCCCCATCGCGCCGTCGAACAGCACCACCTGCTCGGGATCGAGCAGTCGCGTCAGGTTGCTGGAATCACTCATCGCGTTGCTCTCCCTCAGTTCGCCGCCGAGGCAGCCGCGCCGACAGGCTCCGCTGCAACACCCTCGGCGTCGCCCACGCCGCGCACGGCGTAGTACTTCGCCTCCGGGTGATGCACCACGATCGCCGCGGTGGACTGTTCCGGCAGCAACTGGTACGCGCTGGTGAGCTCCATCCCCAGCGCCTCGCGCGCGGGCAGAACGCGGAACAACTGCCCGTGGTCCTCCAGATCGGGACACGCGCCGTACCCCCACGAGTAGCGCTTGCCACGCTCAGCCGGGAGCCCAAGCTCGCGACGGATGCGCTCGTGCATCCAGCTCGCCACGGCCTCCGCCGACTCCACCGCCAGGCCGTGCGAATAGAACGCCTCGGAGTATTCCCCAGCCGCCTGCAGCTGTTCGAAACGCCGCGTCGCGGCGTCGCCGACCGTCACTACTTGAAAGCCCGCGACATCCACCTCAGCTGACTCGACCGAACGGAAGTAGTCGGCGAGACACAGTCGCTCGCGTCCCACCTGACGAGGGAACGTGAAGCGCGCGATCTCGCGCAATGAGCCGCCGTCGCTGCCGTACGCGGCGGGGTCGTAGATAATGAGATCATTGCCCTGTGATTGCGCGGGAAAGAGCCCGTACACCGCCTTTGGCTCCAGCCAACCATCGCGCTGCGCCTCTTCCTTGAGCCGCGCGAGCGTCGGCTCGAACTCCTCACGCACCGCACGCTCGTACGCTTCTCCCGAGCCGCGACCGCCCCACTGCAGACGGTACAGTTCGTCCAGATCGAGCAGCGCAAAGACTTCGTCGAGGGGAATGTCGCGCAGGACACGTGTGCCGAAGAAAGGCGCCGCGGGAATGCGCACGTCCTGCGCGACGTCGCTGCGCGTTTCGGACGTGGTGCCCGCGGCGATGTCCTTCCCGACCGTCGTGCGCAGGAAGACGTCCTGCTGCGCGGCCAACAGCTGCGACGCGACAAATTGCGCTCGCCGGCCGCCGTCCTGCAGCACCTCCATGGTCTCCAACCCCTCGAACGCGTCCTTGCAGTAGAAGACGCCGGACTCGTAAGGCCGTTCCCCTTCCACGAAGAGCGCGCGACGCCCGAAGCGGCGATTGATCGCCGCGCCACCGATGAGCACCGGCACTTGAATCCCGCGACGATCCAGTCCTGATGTTGGTTCGTCAGGGGCATCGAAAATCCGGCGATACCAGGTATTCGTCCCCTATGAAAGGACGACGCGGCC
>JANNOC010000404.1:0-2383 GCA_031398865.1 Gemmatimonadota bacterium
TCGGCGCGGCAAGCTTCGGGAGCTTGCCACGAAGAGTCAAGAGCCGGAGCAGGGGCTTGGGACTTCGGACTCGGGACTTGGAAGGGGATCTCGCGACGTCCAACAAGGCACTCGGGACTTTGACACACCGAAAACAGAGCGGGGGAGCTCCTCGTCGAGAAGCTCCCCCGCCTCGCGTGTCGCACAGGCAACCTAGCGCGACATATCCAATCGGCGCAGCGCATCCACGGCAGTGGCACCCTGCAGCAGAGCCACTGCGGGTCGTCCCGCCTCGGCCGACCGCTGGGCTGCTCTGAGAAGTTCATTCACGACTCTGGCAACCTGACGAAGACGCGACACGTCCTGGCCAGCGGCTTCACCGGCGCGAATCCGCTCGCCCAATGTTTCGAGACCGGTGCGTCCGGTGTGGATCACGTGGCGTACCACCTCCGGGCCTGCGACCCGGATGACGATCCGCGCCATCTCGAGACGGGCTTCCTCCAGCTTGCGATGGGCGAGGCGGCGATCGCCGGCGGCCCACGCGGCGTGCGCTTCCTGATGCAGACGGCGTAGACCAGCGGTGAGCGCTTGGACGGCTTCTCGGCCGCCCTCGTCGCGAACCTTGCTCAGCGCGGCGCCGAAAAGCAGCGCCAGTGTCGGCGCCTGCCGGCGCTCAGCAGTGAGCGCGGTGGCGGTGTCCGCGAATATGGCTGCTTCAGGCGCCAGTTCGGTGTCAATCGCGGCCGTGGGTGAGTCGCTGCACGCGGCAACAGCGAGTGCCAGCACGAGCCCCGCGACGGGGCCCAGACGGCGAGCCATCATGAGGAAGTCCTCCAGTGTGGATATGCGACGATCAATGCCCAGGAACGTGCGGTTCCGACTGTGAGACGCCGCGGCTGCCGCAACGTTAAGGGCGGGTAGGACCCGGTGGGCAATCCCGCCTCGAACTTGACCCCTCCCCCCACCCTTCCATAAGCTCCCCCGATGCAAATCGGCGTGCCACGCGAAACCACTCCCGGCGAGCGGCGGGTTGCGCTCGTGCCCGACACGGTGGCGCGACTTGTAAAGAGTGGTGTCTCGGTGGCGGTTGAAGCGGGCGCCGGCCGTGGGGCATACCACGGCGACGACGCGTACCAGACCGCGGGCGCGACGGTTGCCCGCGACGCGACAGCGCTGTACGCCGGCAGCGACGTGGTGCTCAAGATTCATCGCCCCTCGCATGACGCCGAGCTCGACGAGGTCGGCATGCTGCGTGAGGGCTCGGTACTGGTGGCGATGCTGTACCCCCTCATCCATCTGGATCTTGTACGGCGGCTCGCGGACTGCCGTATCACCGCGTTCGCGCTGGACGCCGTTCCACGCATCTCGCGAGCGCAGCCGCTGGACGCATTGTCCGCGATGAGCACCGTGACCGGATATCATGCCGTGCTGAGCGCGGCAGCCGCGTTGCCGAAATTCTTTCCCTTGCTCATGACGGCGGCGGGGACGCTGACTCCCGCGCGTGTGCTCATTCTTGGCGCGGGGGTGGCGGGCTTGCAGGCCATTGCCACGGCGCGACGGCTCGGTGCTGTCGTCGAAGCGTTCGATGCGCGCGCCGTCGTGAAAGAGCAGGTGCAAAGCCTCGGGGCGACGTTCGTCGAGGTTGCCGCCGAGAGTGCCGAAGGCGCAGGCGGGTACGCCAAGGCGCAGAGCGAAGACGCGCAGAAACGAACCCTGGAAGTTCTCGCGCTGCGCTCGCGCGAGGCTGATGTCATTATCACGACGGCGCTCGTTCCGGGGATGCGTGCGCCGCGTCTGATCACGGCGGAGATGGTGCAGGCCATGCGCCCGGGCTCCGTCATCGTGGATCTTGCGGGCGAGCAGGGCGGCAATTGTGAACTATCCGAGCCCGGCACGACGGTGGTGCGGCACGAGGTGACGATCATGGCGCCACTCAACGGTGCCTCGGCGATTCCCGTGCACGCGAGCCAGATGTACTCGCGTAACGTCAGTTCCTTTCTGCAACTGATCGTGAAAGACGGCGTGCTCGCGCTCAACTTCGAGGACGAGATCGTGCGCGAGAGCTGCGTCACACACGAAGGACGCATCGTGCACGAACGGGCGCGCGCCGCGGTCGAAAGCACGACGGTGGGCGCGACCTAACGTCTCCCTGGGACGGATCGTGCGCGTTCCCGCGGGGTAGACGGTGACGATGACGAATTCTCTTCGAGTGCTCGCTCTCGTCTGCGCTGTACTGCTGGGCAGTGGTGCCCGCGTCGGTGCGCAGACAGCCAAGACGCAGACGAAAAGGCCGCAGGCGACCAGGACACAACGGCCCGCTGCCGCGGCACCTTCGCTGGTCGTCACCCCGGTACGTCCGGTGAATGGCTCCCTGATTCGGATTACCATTGCCCGGAAGTGGGGC
>JANNOC010000368.1:0-6341 GCA_031398865.1 Gemmatimonadota bacterium
GAACCGCTGAAACATGAAAAGGCTGAAGAGAATCGCCACGGTGGCCGCGACGACGTAGGGCTGCAGTGCGGGTGTGGCGATCTCGAGACCTTCCATGGCACCGAGCACCGAGATCGCGGGCGTGATGATGCCGTCTCCGTAGAGGAGTGCGGTGCCAAAGACGCCGAGGAGGATGACGATCTTCCGGTAGCCTTCCTCCCCCGTGCGGTGCCATGGAAGGTCTCGAGATCGCCACACCCGCACTGCAGCCCTACGTCGTCGCGGCCACCGTGGTGATTCTCTTCACCCTTTTCATGTTTCAGCGGTTCGGTACGGCGCGGGTGGGAAAAACGTTCGGGCCGATCACACTCCTCTGGTTCCTGACGATCGGAACTCTTGGCTTGCTGGAAATCGTCCGACAACCCGGCATCCTGAAGGCGGCGAATCCATGGTTCGCCGTGGACTTCTTCGTCCAACACGGTTTCGCGGGCTTCGTCGTGCTTGGCGTTGTCTTCCTCGCGGTCACGGGAGCCGAAGCGCTATACGCGGACATCGGACATTTCGGAAAGAAGCCGATTCGGCTCGCGTTCTTCTATCTGGTGCTGCCGGCGTTGCTGCTGAATTACTTCGGCCAGGGCGCACTTCTGCTGCGCGATCCGACGGCTGTGGAGAACCCGTTCTATCTTCTCGCGCCGCGCTGGTTCCTGTATCCGCTGCTGGTCATCGCGACGCTCGCCGCGATCGTTGCCTCACAGGCGCTAATCTCTGGCGCGTTCTCACTCGCGCGGCAATCGGTGCAGCTCGGGTACAGTCCCAGGCTGACGATCGTGTACACCTCCAAGCGGGAGCACGGGCAGATCTACGTGCCGGAAGTGAACACGGCGCTCATGATCGGTACGCTGCTGATCGTGCTGGCCTTCCGCTCGTCGGGCGCGCTCAGCGCGGCCTATGGCATCGCGGTCACCGGCACCATGGCGATCACGACGTTGCTCTTCGCCCTGATCGCACGGACGCGGTGGAACTGGCCGCTCTGGCGCGTGCTCATGCTCGCTGGATTCTTCTTCGCGTTTGATATCGCATTCCTGGGCGCCAATGCGCTCAAGATCGCGCACGGCGGCTGGGTCCCGCTGGCGATCGGACTTGTGATCCTGACCCTCATGACGACGTGGAAAACGGGACGCGACATTCTCGGCGGCATCATGCGTCAGGCCAGCCTGCCCCTTGACCTCCTGCTGCAGTCGATCGAGCGCAACCCGCCATTTCGCGTGCAAGGCACCGCGGTGTTCATGAGCTCCGACCCGGTGGGCGCGCCGGTTGTGCTCCTGCACCACTTGAAACACAACCAGGCGCTGCACAAGCAGGTGGTTCTCCTCTCCGTCATCACCTCGGAAGTGCCCGATGTCCCCGACGCGGAGCGGGTGACGGTGGAACCGCTGGAGCAAGGCTTCTTCCGAGTCACGGCGACGTATGGCTTCATGGAAACGCCGGACGTGCCCGAGATCCTCGAGTTGTGCGTGCCACACGGGCTCAAGACTGTCCCCCTGCAGACGAGCTACTATCTCGGGCGTGAGCGCATCATTCCGACCGGCCCGGCGAAGATGGTGCGCTGGCGGAAGAAGGTGTTTGCGTTCATGTCCCGCAACGCACAGCCCGCGACGCAGTTCTTCGGGTTGCCCCCCAATCGGGTGGTGGAGCTGGGGGCGCAGATCGAGTTCTGAGATCGCGCGGGCACGTGTCACAAAGCCCGCGACCCGCGTGTTCCCATCCTGTCATGCGGCTCGCCACCAGGCGCCGACCTCGCATCCGCGAGCGTCTGAGTGATCCGATGACCACTGGGAGACGCCGTGCTCGCATTCCTCCTTGCGACTCAGATCATCGCGGGCGACTCGGCCTACTCGAGCGCTGAGCTCCGCGCGCTCGTCGACGAGATCGCACGGGCCAATCGTGTCGTTAGGCCATCGCTCGCGAACTATCGTGCCCGCGTCGAAAGCGAGATCGCCGTGCTGCTGCGCGGCGGCGGCAAGGAGCGCGTGTCGCAGGTGGAGCAGGTCGAGAGCGAGTTACGCTGGGAGCAGGGCGGAACCTTCGAGCAGCGTGTCATCGGCTACCGGCCCGGTACGCCCGCCAGGAGCAAATCGTCGCTCGCTGTGTCGGCGTTGTCGTACCTGCGGAATCCGTGGGTCGTACCAACGCTCTCCGGCAACCGCTTGCGCGTGTTGATCCGCTGGCGTGACGCGGGAACCGGCAACAACGGCAAGACCGCACCCATCGCCATTCATCCCCTCTCGGATGGTCGCGACGGCGTGTATTGGTTCGAGAGCGCTGATACGACCACGCTGCAGCTACCCGACGGCCGGGTCATCCCGGTCATCCGCCTGCGCGTCACACCACGTGTCACCCCATCGGCCCGCGCGCTGATTTTCCGGGGCGAGCTGGACGTGGAGGTCACACACAAGCAGGTCATCCGGATGCGCGGGCAGTTCGTGAACGTGCGCCCGCACCCATCGCTGTGGGCCCGTCTGGTGCGCAAAGGACTTCGTACGATCGCTGTCGCGGAGCTCATCAATACGGAAGTGGGGGAAGGCCACTGGCTGCCCGCGTATCAACGCATCGAGCTGCAGGGGAGGTCCCCGCTGAGCAAGGATTTTCGTCCCATCCTTCGCATCACCTCTCGCTTCCAGCGTCATAGCGTCAACGACCTCGCGCACGCACCGTGCGCCATTGCGGCGAAGCGCGCGGCGGAATGCCTCACCGTCGCGCCGCGGGACAGCCTCGCGCAGTTCAGCCAGTGGATGGACGAGCCGGGCGCGATTACGATCGCATCGAAGTCCAGCGACTTCGATGACGTGACGTCGGAGAGCTGGGGTCGGAGCGTCGTGAAGCCAGAGTCCAAGCTGAAGCAGCCGTCCGACACGCTGCAGCCGAGCCGTGTGAAGCGGGTATATGCCGGGCTTTCCGAGCGACTGCGTCCTCCGGCCGCGCTGCAAGGATTCACCGTGAAGGCGGACGCCGGGCGCGTGTGGTCGGAGGGTGCGACGCGGGGCGCCGTCGCATTGCAATGGCGGCGCGCTCCGTGGCGCTCATCGCTACGGGTGGAGCGCCCGCTCCTCCGTGGCGCTGGCCTGCTGCCGACTCTCGAAGAGCAGCAGTCGGTGCTTGCCTTCCGATTCGGGACCGACGTGGATCGCCGCAGCGGCACGGTGGCATGGGCGCACGAGCTCGGTGGCGCGCGCGGCCTGCTGCTGAATGTGCACGCCGCGCCCGCGAGCGATCCCGCGGAGGGGGTGTGGTCGAGATCCGCCTCCGCGTGTGCGCCGCCGGATATGCGCGCGAGCGGCGGCGCGATCGTCGGGCGAAATCTGCGCACCGCCGTCGCGCTGGACCTGCACCCGCATGTGACCGGAGCGCGCCGTGCACCGGGCACGGGTGCGGGCTTCACCTACGAGCGTGTGGATTGCCAGCTCGGCCGGCAGCGCATCGAGGGGCGACTCGTTGCACGGCATGCCAGCGGCCCGATGATCTACGCCGGACGTCTCGACGCCGGCGCGATCACCAGCTGGCTCGTGCGACCCGACGATCCGCGCCAACCCGGCGCACCCGACGGCCTAACGACGCGCGAGCATTTCGGAAACCGGCGGGCAGCGTTGCTGCGTCTCTCGGCAACGTACGAGTTGCCGCGGTTCGGCTCTCCGCTCCGGTCACTGCGCTGGATCTATCTGCCAAGCGCGACCCCGGCTATCGCGCTGAACCTGCGCAGTGAATGGACCGATGCGCTCACGCAATCGCTCCGCTCGACGGCCGGCGTTACCGTGCATCCATTCGGAGGATCCTTCGGTCTCGGCGCCGCGCGCTCGCTGCACCACAACAACTGGAACTTTGTGGTTACCACCGACCGTCGGTGGTAAGTCTCGAACGGAGAATGTCGACATGAGAGTGATTGCGACGCCGGGGATCATCATGCGTCACGCGTCCCTGAGGTAGCGGCGCCGAGTGGACCATGGCGCGCCGACCGCCCGGACGCGTTTGCGATCGCCGCCCGCCACATTCTGACACTGCGCAGCCGCCCGCGACCGCGAAGCTCGTTAGGTCCAGACTCTATGGCCGCGGCGCGTCCCGCGACGCATGGGCGCTCTTCTTACGCGTGCGTACTACCTCCGCACGCGCCAGCAACTCGGGGAGCTGGTCGAGCGGGAGCTCTGCCCACTCCCCGGGATACTCACGCAGTCTCCGGCGCTGATGTCCGTCGGAGGTCTCGAACGCGAGCCAGCCGTCGCGAAACTCCCCGAGTTGCGCGGTGAGTCGGGCCCCACGCCCCGGCAACGGCGTAACGGCCCACGCGCGCCACTCGACGCCACGCTCGTCGCGAAACTCGCGCATCCCCACGCGCTCATGGGATTCCAGCGACTCGTGCGCATCGTGATCACCGACATCCATCGGCGGCTTGCGGCTCGCACCTTTCGGTTCTGTCACGCTGCCCGGTGCTGCCGCGTCGGGCACCTCGTGCTCCTCACTGACGGTCCGGATACGCCGGCGGAGCGACACGGCTTGCTTGGCGGCGCGCGCGGCATCGAGCAACGCGTCCTCGAGACGCATGAGCTCTCCCGTGGACTCCTTGCTCACGTCGTGCGCGCATGCCTCCTCGAGGCGGCCTTGCAGCTCCGACTGCGCGGTTTCGAGCATCGGGTGAAGAGGATTCTGCTCCGGTGCGTCCATCGTTCCGTCAAACCCCGTCGAGAGAGAGCCGCCCAATACCGCGGCGCCTGGACGGCGGCCGCAATGCCTCGGCAATGGAGTGCAAGAGAGATTCCACGACGTTAAGGGCGCCAGCAGCGGGCGCACACTGGTCGGTCTCTTGCACTTCATGCTACTGTATCCATACGTGTATCAGTCGGCTAAGTCATCAAGGTGGCCCTATGGGACTGCGCGAGTTTCAGGACAATCAAGGTCTACAGTGGAAGGTGTGGAGCGTGCGCTCGGAAACGCTGGACAAGCGCACCACCGCCGAAGACTACATGCGCGATTGGCAGGACGGCTGGCTGTGCTTCGAGTGCCCGACCGAACGGCGACGCCTCGCCACATTTCCCGGTAATTGGGAAGAGTTGCCGGACGAGGAGCTGGAAGGGCTGCTCACCCAGGCACAGAGCGCTCGACGCCGCGACACGCCGCAGAGCACGGCGGAGTTTCGTCAATTCACGGCGGAAGCGTCAGCAATAGCGACGGCAGAGACCCCACTCATCCCGGCTCGGCCCAATGCCGGAAGGCTGACTCCGCCCTCTGCCGACGCGGTCCCACAACACCGGGCCTTTACTGACCCGAGCGGGCGCCGGTTTCTCGTCGCCGTGCACCGCCTCGCGCCTTCCCGGTCGATGCAGGCCGAGGGAAAGGTGCCGACGTCGCCCGGCTCCGTTCTGCGCTTCATGTCCAGCTCCCTGACGCTCGATGTGGAGGGATATCCCGACGACTGGGACCGCTACAGCGACGCACAACTTGCTCAGCTTCTGAAGCGTGCGCAGCCCTGCGACATGACCTCGCCCGCGGATTCGCGCGCGGAACGCGCGGCGAAGGACTCGCTGTCCTAGGCGCCTGGCCTCTGGTCGGCGCGGCCATGCACGTGCACATTGGTGGCGACGCCGTCTTCGTTGCGCCCATCCAGGAGGTTCGCTTGAAGCCCATTGACATCAACTATCTCGCGGTGATTGCCGCGGCGGTCGCCACCTTCGCGATCGGTGCGCTGTGGTACTCGGCACTGTTCGCCAAGCCATGGATGGCCGCGCACGGCTACACTCCCGAGACGCTCGAGAGCATGCGCAAGGGAATGCCGCGCGCGTACGCCATGTCGTTCGTTGCGAACCTGGTGATGGCCGCCGCCATTGCCATTCTGGTCGGCTACCTGGGACTGGCGCGTCCGCTGCAGGGAATGAAGCTGGGTCTACTTCTCTGGGCTGGATTCATCGCCACGGTCGGCCTCACGAATCTCGTGTATTCCAATCGACGCCCGGCCACGTACTACATCGACGCGGGCTATCAACTAGTCTTCATGGTCGTCATGGGAGGAATCATCGCCGGATGGCGCTGAAGCGCTCGGCTATCCCGCCAGCACCGCACAGGTAGTCCCGGCACGGCCACTAATTGGTGGCCGTTTCGCCACTCTGGGTAGCCGCGCTTCCGACCGCCTGACGATATTGCGGATCCCTCGGTTCTCGCGGTGTGTTCTCGATGGCAATGCGTTTCAGGATGGCAGTCCTTGGCTGGCTGCCGGTTCCCATGTTGTGCGCCGCGCCGCTGATCGCGCAACGTCCGGCATTGGATGCGTCGCACCGCCACGCGATCGCATGTGACAGCGCGCGGGCGGCGACTCCGCC
>JANNOC010000469.1:0-3203 GCA_031398865.1 Gemmatimonadota bacterium
CGCGACGCGGTGGGCCGCTTGGCTCCGAGATGCGCTGGTCCGCACCACTACCCGCGCGGCACATGCTCAACTATATTACCTATCAGTCGCGATGTTGATAGCCACAGCAAGCGACGTTCCAACGCGGAGATGATTGGTGGGTAAACTGTCGATGACGCCTGAACTCCTAGGGTTGATTGCGGAGCGTTTCAAGGCGCTCGCCGAGCCGGCTCGATTGCAGATTCTCAATGCCCTCAGGGCGGGAGAGGCGACGGTCGGCGAGCTCGTCGAAGAGACGGATCTGGGCCAGGCGAACGTTTCGAAGCATCTGCAGATGCTGCACGGCCTGGGCTTTGTCCGCCGTCGCAAGGATGGCCTCCACGTCTACTACGCGCTAGCGGACCAGAGCGTGTTTCAGCTCTGCGATGTCATGTGCGGGCGCCTCGAAGCGGAAATGAAGACGCGTCGGAAGTTGCTCGCCCTCTGATGTCGACAACGCCCCCTCACAGTGGCGAGCCGTCGATCGGGGGCCGATGATTTCGGTTCGAGAACGAGTTCGGTGAAAGTGGTGAAGGCTCTGCGCGCCCTCATGGCGCTCTTCCTGTTCAGCCACATGGTTGTGGCCGGCGCTGCGCTTGCCCGCGGCTGTTCCACCCCCCCCGCGACGACCTGAGGGCCTCGGGGTCGCGCCCGCCAACCATCGCCTCCGGCGGCCCCTACGCCCTGGCCGCGGCGCGCGCTCTGGTCGCGTCCACCTCGCTCGAGCCCGCCGACATAGTGCGTCGCAGCCTCGAGATCGCGGGCGAGATCTGCGTGTACACCAACTCGAACATCACGGTACTCGAGCCGAGCTGACGCGGGGCCCGCGGTCTGGCCAGCAGGAATCCGGAATTCCGCGCACTGGATTCACGCGGGAGTTGATGGCTCGCCGCCGACAGTCCATTACGTTTCGGCATGGCCTCGAATCGCACGCAGCAGGCGCTCGCGCGTCTCGCAGATCTTACTCCTCGCCAGATCGTGAGCGAGCTGGACCGATATATCGTCGGGCAGGGCGACGCCAAGAAGTCCGTGGCGATCGCCCTTCGCAATCGCTGGCGCCGGCAGCGCGCCCCCGAGTCCATTCGCGAGGAGATCGCGCCGAACAACATCATCCTCATAGGGCCCACCGGTGTCGGAAAGACGGAGATCGCTCGCCGCCTCGCCAAGCTCTCGGGCGCACCCTTCATCAAGGTGGAAGCCTCGAAGTTCACCGAGGTGGGTTATGTTGGCCGCGACGTGGAGTCCATGGTGCGCGACCTCGTGGAAAGCGCGATCGACATGGTCCGCACCGAACGCGAGAGCGAAGTCGAGGATCTCGCGCACGAAAAGGTGGACGAGCGCCTGCTGGATCTCCTGCTCCCCGTTCCTCCCGATGGAAAGAGCCACGCGCCCGCGTCTTCCGCTGCCGCAGGCTCGTCAGGCGGAAGCGACGCCGACGCCAAGGCCTCGACGGTGTTTGTCGTTTCCGCCTCGGGAAATGTTTCTCCGTCCTCGTCCTCCGGCGACGGTCCAGCCGCCGCGGGAACGGTCACGGACATCGAGCGTGAGCGATACAACCGTACGCGCCACAAGCTCAAGCAGCTGTTGCTCGACGGCCAGCTGGAACAGCGCGAGGTCGAAGTCGAGGTGAAGCAGCACGCCCCGCCGATGTTCGAGATGATGGTGCCACAGGGCGCGCCGGAAGGCATGGAGAACTTCAGCGAGATGCTGCAGGACATGCTGCCGAAGCGCACGAAGAAGCGCACGGTGAAGGTGTCCGAGGCTCGCCGCATTCTGCTCGAGCAGGAACTGGAGAAGCTCATCGATCTCGAGGACGTGACCGTGGACGCGCTGGAACGCGTCGAGAAGCTCGGCATCATCTTCCTCGACGAGATCGACAAGATCGCGGGCGATCGCGGCCCGGGATCGGGCGGGGGCGGGCCGGACGTCTCTCGTGAGGGAGTGCAGCGCGACCTGCTGCCGATCGTCGAAGGCTCCAACGTGCAAACCAAGCACGGCCTGGTGAAGACGGACCACGTGTTGTTCATCGCGGCCGGCGCCTTTCACGTCTCCAAGCCCAGCGATCTCATTCCGGAGCTGCAGGGTCGTTTCCCGATCCGCGTCGAGTTGAGCCGGCTCACCGAAGCGGATTTCGTCCGGATCATGACAGAGCCGGAGAATGCGCTCACCAAGCAGTACGCCGCGCTGATCGAAGCCGAGGACGCGACCATCACGTTCACGACCGACGGCATCGCCGAGATCGCGCGCGTGGCCGCGCTGGTCAACGATCGCATGGAGAACATCGGTGCGCGTCGCCTGCACACCGTGATGACGACGCTACTGGAAGACGTGATGTTCGAGCTTCCCGACGGTAAGTCGCGCACGATCACTGTGGACGCGGCGCTCGTCCGGGATCGTCTCAAGAAGATCTCCGAGGACGAAGATCTGCGGAGATACATTCTGTAGCGATTGCAGTGAAGGGGAGTTGCATGGGTTCGCACTGATTCGCTCGATGCTTTTGCGTTGCTATCTTCCCCAGTCCCCAGTCCCCAGTCCCCGTTCCATGCCCACTGACTTTCTCGCCATCCCCGACTTCTCGCGCGCCGAGCTCGAGGGCCTGTTCGCGCTCGCCGAGCGCATGCGAACGGGCAAGTACGACCGCAAGCCGCTCGCGGGAAAATCGCTGGCGATGATCTTCATGAAGGCGTCCACGCGCACGCGCGTCTCCTTCGAAGTCGGAGCCTGGCAACTCGGCGGGCATGCGCTCTTCCTCTCCCCACGTGACGTCCAGCTCGGGCGCGGCGAGCCCATCGCGGATACCGCACGCGTCCTCTCTCGCTACGTGGACGGCATCATGATCCGCACCTTCGCGCATCGGGACGTCGAAGAACTCGCGCAGTACGCCGACGTCCCCGTGATCAACGGCCTCACCGACCTGCTGCATCCGTGTCAGATCCTGGCCGACCTGCTGACAGTGAAACAGCATCTCGGCGGATACGACGGCAAACGCATCGCGTGGATCGGCGACGGCAACAACATGGCCAACTCCTGGATCAACGCCGCGTACCGGCTCGGCTTCGAGCTGCGGCTAGCGTGTCCGAAGGGCTACGATCCGGATGCCGCGATCCTGGCGCGCGCACAGAAGGTGGCCAAGGTCACCGTCGTCCGTGATCCGATGGAGGCGGTGGAGGGTGCGCATGTCGTCA
>JANNOC010000496.1:0-2745 GCA_031398865.1 Gemmatimonadota bacterium
GCGTCCGGCTTCGAGCAATCCCTGCGCGTGGCACCAGAGCAGTCGAAGGCTCGCGCACGCGAATGCCGCAAAAAACAATGTCGACAAGGTCTGCGTCAAGTGCAGCAGGAAATCGATCAGGACGATGCAAGCGGCCATCAGCGCCTGGGCACCGCGGCCATCGGGGGAGGTGCGCGGATCGGTGATCATGAAGTAGGTGAAGAGGAAGAACGCGGGGGAAGTCAGCGCGCCCATGAACCAGGTCTCCACCGGCATGTGCCAGCGCATGAGCCAGGCGCGAGCCGCGAGCGCGATGAAGTAGAACGCGAGAAACGAGACGATCAGCGCACCGCGCCGCACCGGCAGCACGAACAACATCAAGGCAAGCGTGACGACGAAGGCGAGCACCGCCATGCTGCCGCCCCACTGGTACGCCGGCGACTCGCTCAACAGCCCGCCGCCGAGAGTGAGGCTCGCCACGACGCCGAAGAGCGCCGGGTTATAGATGTGGCGGCCGCGGTAAGTGAACAGATATTTAGAAGCGATGGCGAACGCGACCGGGACGAGCGCGAGCCAGAATCCGTGCGCGTAGTTCACCAGAATCGACAGGCTCAGCCCGGTGATCAAGGCGGAGACCGGAAAGAGCGGCTCGGTGCCGCGTCGCAAGACCCTGTGCAACAGCATATCGAGAACAACGGCGGCGCCGACGGTCGTGACGACCTCAAGCGGCGTGCGATTGAAGCCGAGGACAGTAATCCCCAAGCCGACGTAGGTGGCGAGGATCGCCGCAATCACCAGCCGCGGATCTCGCCAAGTCGGAAATCCATGCCAGGCCCCCACTACAGGCATCCCGCCTCCAGGTGGGGAGGACGGTCATCCAATGCCTCCACCACATTTGCCTTTTCCGGGTAGTGGACGACAAACAGCCGGCCCGCGGCTTCGATACGCCGGTACTCGGCGAGCAGCGGTGCCAGCGGATCACACTCGTGCAGTCCTACGATCGCGTAGTGCCATGGCCCCTCACGCGCCGCGCGGTAGGCCGCCCGCAGCAGCATACGACCGAGATCGAGATCATCGTCATCCACCGCGAAGCACGCGAAATAGACGTAGGGAATACGGCTGCCGGGATCGGGCAGCGGGTGCCCGGAGGTCAGCGCCGTATACAGGTTATAGATCGGCCGCATACGCGCAAGCACGCCGTCGTAGCGCTCGACATGGGTCTGACGAATCGCGCTCTGATCCCATAGCGCAATGACGCCGGCAATTTGTCCGCCGCGCTGTGCCAGCAGAAAATCGCGAGCCGCCACGCCGCTCAAACGGCCTCCCGACAAGTCGTGCTCGCGATACACGGGCGCAAACTGCCGCGTGGCAAGGCGCGCATTCAGGAAGCGCATGATCTCCGGTATTCGCTCAGCACTTGCGCGCATGACCTCGACGCCTGGGCATGTCAGGTGCCGCCGCCGCCGATCGAGGCGAATCGCCGGGGTCAGCAACCGCCCGCAAGCGCGATACGCCGGTAAACCGGCACGCGCGCCCACGAGCGCACTCATCGCCGGCTCGTTGCCTTCGTAGATCACCGTCGTGTAAAAAGGAACCGGATCGTCCTCATGCAACCGGCGAAGAAAACGATAGCCGCGCGCGAGCAAGGTGCCACGGCGATACTCCGGGGCGCAACGCAGATCGGCCAGATAGCCGACACGCATCGGCTTGGCGTTCACATAGGCCACCGCCGAGGCTCGGCTTCCCAGACCGACGAGCTTGCCCGTTGCCGCTTCGGTGCATATGACCGTCTCGCTGCGTTCTCCCTGCAAGCTGCAGTCTGCGAAAAAATTCGGCTCGCGCCGAAAACTCACGGTGATCGGCCCCTGCATCCAGTCGGACGCCATGCGCACGCGCAGTTGCGCATCGTCGGCAGCGGTCGCGATCGCGAAGCGGAACGCGCTCATGCCGGCGCCCGAAAGATCGCCGGCCAATCCTCGTGCGGATAGAGGGCAGGCAGCTTGATGTCACCCAAGCGTTGACCGCGCGCCATGCCGCGGGCGGTCCACGATGCCAGCGGCGCGTTCACCCTTATCACCCTCAGCGGCACGAGCTGGCCGAGGCGGCGCGCGTAGTCGTATTGCGGATTGGCACGCAGCGCGTGCTCGATGACACTCACCGCACGCGCGGCCGCCTCGGCGCTGAGCTCCTGCGCGTCGACGATGAGCGCATAGCCCTGGGGATCGCGTTGCGGCACGAGCAGCGCGAAGCGCACCGAAGTAGCGGCCGCCGCAGCCGCCGCCATCGCACCGCTTACGAAAGCCTCGTCGAGTTTCTCCCCGCACAGATCACAACTCACGCCGGTTCGTCCCAGGAACTGAAGGGTCGGTGTCTTTTCCACACGTCCGGTCACTCGCACCCTGTCGCCGATGGCGTAGCGGTACAGTCCGGAGGAAGTCGTCAGCAGCAGCTCGTACTCCTCGCCGATCTCCAACTCGGTCACGGACGGCATTCCCCCGCGCGCATCGATGAACTCGAAGTACCCCGATTCGAGCGCGAGCACCGGATCGGCCGTCCCATCGAGGGGAATGGAGACCAGGCCTTCGGTTGCGAGCAAGCCTTTCCCCTGCACGAGGGTACCGGCGAACATTCGGCGCAAGTCATCCGCATAGGGCCGGGCCTGCACCTGATCCCAGCAGCTGATCACCGCCAGCCGAGGCCATAGGCGATGCCAGTCCACAGGATTGCAGCGCATTGCACGCAGCAGCTCCCGGGCGCGCTCGGGAT
>JANNOC010000374.1:0-2048 GCA_031398865.1 Gemmatimonadota bacterium
TGCTCTCGCTCTGCTTCGCCAGGATGTCCAGCGCCTGCACGAGCGGGAGACCGGCGTTGATCATGGCCGAAACGCTGGTCGGATCGAATCGTCTGTCATGAAGCAGGCTTCATTGCCGCTTCACCGTCCGCTAATGGCCGACAGCCGTTAGCTAACAGACTCCAGCCGCCCTCATGCCTACATACACGTATACCGCCCGCGCGGCGAACGGCGACCTCAAGACCTCGACGATGGATGCCGCGTCACGCGACGATGTTGTCGCGCAACTGCGCCGCCAGCGTCTCAACGTCGTCAAGGTTGACGAAGAGCGCAAACGCAAAGCCAGTGGTAGCGGGATCAAGATGCGGGACATCGTCATCTTCACGCGCCAGTTCTCGACCATGATCAACGCCGGTCTCCCGCTCGTGCAGGCGCTGGACATCCTGGCGAAGCAGAGCGAGAGCAAGGGGCTGCAGGACGTAACGCGCGCGGTGGTATTCGACGTGGAGAGCGGCCACACGGTGGCCGACGCGCTGGCGAAGCACCCCAAGGCGTTCACCGACCTGTACGTCAACATGGTCGCCGCGGGCGAGGCCGGCGGTATCCTCGACACCATCCTCATGCGCCTCGCGACCTTCCTCGAAAAGAACGATGCGCTCGTCCGGAAGGTGAAGGGCGCGATGATCTACCCCGGCGTCATCATGAGCGTCGCGGCGATCGCGATTCTCGTGTTGCTCATCTTCGTGATCCCCGTGTTCGAGAGCATGTTCGCCTCGGTGGGTCTCGGCCTGCCGCTCCCGACGCGCATCGTGATCGGGGCATCGCGCTTCCTGAAGGGGTACTGGTGGCTCGTCCTCGGCGTCGGTGCGGCGCTCGTGTATGCGCTGCGGCAGTACAACAAGACGTCCGGCGGCAAGCTCGTGCTGGACAAGCTGCTGCTCAAGGTGCCGGTGCTCGGCGACGTGCTGCGCAAGTCGGCGGTGTCGCGCTTCACGCGCACGCTTGGCACGCTGATCTCCTCCGGCGTTTCCATCCTGGACGGGCTCGAGATCACGGCGAAGACCGCGGGCAATCGCGTGATCTCCGACGCGATCATGCAGTCGCGCGCCAGCATCGCCGGCGGCGACACGATCGCCGCGCCGCTGCAGAAGTCCGCGGTCTTCCCGCCCATGGTCATCTCGATGATCGCGGTCGGTGAGCAGACTGGTGGACTGGATGAAATGCTCTCGAAGATCGCCGACTTCTACGATGAGGAAGTGGACGCTGCGGTCTCAGGGCTCCTCTCGCTGCTCGAGCCGGTGATGATCGTGTTCCTCGGCGTGGTCGTCGGCGGCATGGTGATCGCGATGTACCTGCCGATCTTCGACATGATCAACGCGGTGCAGTAAGGCCGTCGTTCGGCCCATTGCGCGAGGGACGACAGGAACATCAGCAGTCGCGTCGAGACCGGGCCCGTAAGCCAACCGCTTACGGGCCAGGGTTTTCGTGCGGACGCGGTCTTCTCACCAGCCTCCCGGCACTCGGCAAGACAGTCGCATAGCCGTCGTCCGCGACGTGGTGTCCACCCCTTGCAAGTTCCCCGGCACGGCGAAAAATTTATCGGCTAACCTCGCCCATGTCCTTCAACTGGAGGTCGCATGCATCGCGGCCCAGCTTTGATCGCGGTTTCTGCTGTTCTTCTCACCGTCGCCGCGCCTCGTACGGCACTGACACAACACGACCACCACGCTCCCCAGGTGCTTGGTAATGTCTCGTTCAAGACGTCCTGTGCCGCCGCGGTACAGCCGCGCTTCGACCGCGCGGTCGCCATGCTGCATTCGTTCTGGTTCGAGCAGGCGAACGCGGCCTTTGCGGAAGTCGCCGCCGCGGACTCCACGTGCGCGATGGCGTCGTGGGGCATCGCGATGACGCAGTGGGGCAACCCGTTCGTGAGGCAGCCGACTCCCGCCGAGCGCCAACGCCTCGGCCTCGCGGCGGCGGAGCGCGCCGCTGCGCTCGGCGCGCGCGCGACCGCCAGAGAGCAGGCCTATGTGAATGCCGCGCTCGCGCTCTGGCGCGACGCCGACCGA
>JANNOC010000505.1:0-6478 GCA_031398865.1 Gemmatimonadota bacterium
GCTGCGGCGCGGGCGCTGGGGCGAGCGTCAGATCCTCTCGGAGGAGTGGATCCGTCTGGCGACCACGCCCGGCGTCAACGACGCGTACGGTTTCATGAATTACTTTCTCAACACGGGTCGGCGCGCCCTGCCGAGCGCGCCGGCGCAGGCGTTCTACCACCTCGGTGCGGGCAGCAACGTGATCTATGTGGACCCGGTCAATGACATCGTCATGGTCGCTCGATGGGTCACGAATCTGCGCGCCGTGGATGCGATGGTGGCGCGGCTGATCGCTGGGGTTGAGGCTAAGCGTTAGGCATGGATGGGGAGGTGAGTCGCACCCGCACCAGCCATAACCCGTGAGGCTCACGCGGGCCGACGCCGATCCCACGCTCGCCGCGTTCGTGGTGGCCCGAGCGCCGCTGCATTACACCGATGGGGCGGACGAGTCGCTCGACCGGCCGGCGCACGTCCGTGCGGGCTCGAGCCTGGCGTGGGTGCCCGGCGGGATCGCGCTGATTCAGGACGACGCCAACTTCGTCGCTGTCCTCGAGCCCGATGGTGTGCGCGTCCGCGCCATCGCGCTGCCCGCGGGAAAGAAGGGGCGGCGCCAGTTCGACACACGGCGCGGCAACAAGAAGCACCGAATGGATCTGGAAGCGTGCGTTGCCGTGTGGAGCGACAACGAGACGCTGCTGCTGGCACTCGGCTCGGGCTCCTCCGGGCGGCGCGAGCGCGTGGCGATCATTCGCGGATGGGAAGCGGACGAATTCGAAGTGACCGTCGTGCATGTGCCGGAACTGTACGACACCCTTCGGCGCGCTGAGGCGTTCGCGGGCAGCGAGTTGAACGTGGAAGGGGTCGTGCAACTCGGTGATCGTCTGCGTCTGTTCGGGCGCGGGAATGGAGAGCCGCGCGCTGGGGTACAGCCGATCAACGCGACGTGCGACCTCGACTGGACCATGCTGCTTGCCCACCTCCGTGCGCCGGACCGCAACCCGCCGCCGTCACCCACCAGCATCATCGGCTATGCGCTTGGGATGCTCGACGATGTCGCGCTGAGCTTTACCGACGCGGCGGTGAGCGGTGACGTGATCCTGTTCTCCGCCAGCGCGGAGGCATCGCCAGACGTACTGCGCGACGGCCCTGTGACCGGATCGGCCATTGGTGTCATCAATGCAGAGGGGCGCGCGCGCTGGGCGCGACTCACCGAGCCCACAGGGGCACCTTTCCTCGGAAAAGTCGAGGGACTGCTCGTGGATACCAGCGCGCCGGATCGGCTGTTCGTCGTCGTCGACGCGGACGATCCCGACGCGGCGTCGGCACTGTGCACGGTTCAGTTGCGCGGCGATTGGGGTGAGTGAGCACGCGTCGCTGCCCATGCGTCGCGGCGAAGCGACGGATCGACCGCCTGCAGCCGCGATGATCAGTGTGCGCTGGCGAATCCGGCACGGTGCGCGATGTCGGGCTCGGCGGCCGCAACGATCGCACGCCAGTCGAGCTGTTCACGCGCGTAAACGCGGGCAGCGTGCTCGCGTCCATCACTCTGTCCCTGCAGTACGTGCACGACGTTCGCGCTGAATGCGCGGGGATCCGACGTGGACTGGTAGGTCAGGTGCGCGAAATCCTTCAGCTCCCCGACGTCGTTGCAGACCACGGGCAGCCCCGCCGCGAAATACTCGCGCACCTTCAGTGAACAGCGGTATTCGTTGACCGGGCGCGGCGACAGGTACAGGAGGGCTGCCTCAGCCAACGCGAGGTGCGCTGGCACGTCGTCGTGCGAGACCTCGCCCGTAAAGCCGACCTGCGCGGCAAGACCCATCTCGTGCACCATGCGACGATAGTGTTCCAGCAGCGGCCCTCCGCCCACAACCAGCAGGAAGGCGTCCGGGAGGCGTGTGGCGACGTCCCGCCACGCAGCCAGTATCGGCTCCAGGTCGCTCGCGACGTTCAGGTGGGCCGTGTAGATCGCGACGCGTTTACCTGAGACGTCATACTGTTTCTGGATATCCAGCGTCCGGCCCGCGGCAGCCGGTGTGCTGAACGTGGGGTAGTCAACGCCCTGTTCGATGCGCAGCAGCTGACTTTCTCGGCAGCGCATCTGCGTCAGGAGAAAACTCTTCAACCGCGCGTTGTGGTAGCTGACGATGCGGAACCATCGCGGGAATGGCCGCTGTGACAGCTCGATGACGCGCGAGATCCAACCGCTGCGGTAGGCGTGATCCAGGTCATCCACGTCGATCCAGGTTGGGATGCCCCGCAGCCTGCAGATCAGCAGCGGCAATGAGACGTTCAGGTGCGGTTTGAAGCCGGCCGCCAGATCCGCGCGGCCGGTGAGCGCCGTCCAGCAATTCGGGATCAGCGTGCGGGCGAGCTCGCCGATGCTGCCGGGCAGCCCGCGTGATCGGGGCCTAACGAGGACGTAGCCCGATTCCTCCAGGCACTCCCCGAACGCCGCCGCGCGCAGATTGGTGGAGTACGCGGAAAACCACAGCACCCGGCGTGTCCTCACGGGCGGTGCGGTCAGGCCTGATGAGGTGTCAGCTTCGCGGGCGATGGGTTGGGACGTCTGCGCCGGAGCACGTGCATGGTCTTCGGCAGCACCTTGGTGACCAAGGTCCTAGGGGAGTATTGCAAGCTGTTGCCGACGAAGCATCCGTGAATGCAATCGCAGCGATCCTTCTTGATCTGAGCGATCTCTTCGTCCATCCGGCCTGTTGCCATGGCGGCGCGGAAATCGAAGTCGAATTCCCGGAGATCCACCACCTCGTTGCGGTGTTCGCAGGCGCGCAGGCTGCCCGAGCCGTTGACCACGAGGATCTTGCTGCCCGCCGTGCACGCGAACGGCCACAGCTTGCCCATGATGCGTTCCGCTTTGATCTCGGACGTCGCCAGGCTGTAGGCATAGGTCGCCAGATTGCTCATGCTTTCCGGCAGATAATTGAACTGCGCACGGTGGTGCCTGGACTTGTTCCTGTAGTACAGGTCGTAGGAATACGCCACCAGTTCGTCATACAGCTGCGCGATGTTCCTGCGTTCGGGTGAATCGTGATGAGCGCCCAGCCACGTCAGGTCGCGCACGATCTCCAGCGCGTGCTCGTCGAGCTGGTAGTTCTGGTAGAAGAAGTCAATCGTCGCGCGCATCTCGCCGACGTTGTCCGGCGTGACAACGCTGTTCAGACGCAGGCGCAGGTTGGGATACTTCTCGCGCCAGGGAGAGAGATGCTCGATCGTCTTGCACAGATTGGCGAACGTCCCCGGTTTGCCTTTCGAGCGGATCTGGTCGTGCGTCTGCTCCAACCCGTCCACGGAAAAGCTCAGGGTGAGCATGACCTCGCGCTCCTGCTCCAGGAACGACTTGCACATCTTGTCCGTCCGATCCAGATACCAGCCGTTGGTAGGGATGTAGATGGAGCGGATGCCGTTGTTGCGGCAGTACGCGAGCATGATCTCATCCAGCTTCGGGCGAATGAACGGCTCGCCCCCCGACAGCAGCAGCGCCCGAAACTTGGGCATCGTGGCGCTGAGCTTCAGCAGACTTTCGAAGGGGATGTCTTTCGTCTGGTTGAGATTATCCGCATAGCAGCAGAAGCCGCAGCGGAGATTGCAGGCGTTCGTCACGAAAAGAATCACGCTGTCCAACTCCGTCGGGTTGAAAAGCCGGCGGAATTCAGCGACCAGTCCCTCTATCTTGGACATCTCAGGTCCTTCTCAGTGTCGTTACCGCGCTACCGTATCACGTAAAATAATACCATGTCGGCACTTGACCAAGTGAGCCGAACAGGGCGGCAGCGTCATTAAGGGCTGCAATAGTTACCCCGCTGAGCGTTCCCGGGGCCGCGACCAGCTGTGCAGCGCCGGCCGTCGTTTGCAAAGCCGTGCGCTTTACACGCGGGAACGTCCGCGCTCACACGTGGAGCGCCCGGCGGATTTCCGCGACGAGTGCCTGAGGAGTGGCGGCGGCAGCGACAGTCAAAACCGGCGCGGGCTCATTGTCGCCCGGCGGCTCGAGAGCTGCCAGCTGGCTCTCGAGGAGCGCTGGCGGGAAGAAATGGCTCGCACGCGCCGCGAGACGCTCGGCCAGTAGCGCGGGGGAGGCCTGCAGGTAGACGAAGCGCACCCCAGTGTTGCTGGGCACGCGCGACGCACTCCCGGGCTCGGCGGCCGGATCATCCGGGACGAGACGCTGGCGATAGCTGCGCGTGAGCGCCGAGCAGGCGAGCACCGCGGATTGCCGCGTCGCCGCAGCATCGGCGATGACTTGAGCCAGCGACGCGAGCCACGGGTCCCGATCCGTGTCGGTGAGCGGCAGGCCGGAACGCATGCGTGCAATATTCGCCGGCGAATGGAACTCGTCCCCGTCGTGGAAGGGCCAATTCAGGGCGTCGCCAAGCAACCGGCCGACAGTGGACTTGCCCGCGCCCGACGGACCGATGAGGATGATGACCATCCCCGCCACCTTCAGGGCAGCTGTCGGATCGACACCGGCTCCTTCCGCTTCACTCCGTACTTCGCTGCGAAATCGTCCTGGTTCACCGAAAACGACAATACGCCCCGTGAGTGCATGAGGGCCAGTGGCCGGCCCGCAGGTACATCACTGAACGTGCGCCGCCAGGGAAGGCGCAGCACCCGTGTGCCCAGCCGCACTTCAAGTGAGTCGCCAAGGCGCGCTCCGATCGAGTCCAGCAGCGCTGCCGGGATGTTGGTGACCACGTTGCCATAGGGATCTTCGATGTAACGAACGATGCCGGTGGCGCGACCGTCAATCCGCCGAGCCGATTGCAGGTCCAGCCGTCGGGGCTCAATCGGAGGCCCGAGCGAATCCAGCGGGACGCCAGCAGCAAGGTGCGCCGCCACCGGGGCGAAGACGTCGCGGCCGTGGAACGTGAAGGATGTCTCGGCGTCGCGAAAAAAGCGCCGGTTGCGCGGTTCAACGGCGCGATCGAGCCCCTCCGTCTGCATAACGAGCGTGAAGATTCCGTTGTCGGGTCCCACAAGGATGTGACCCTTTTTTGTCAGTATCGCGGCGGCGTGCCGCTCGCTTCCGACCCCCGGGTCCACGACGGCGATGGCGACAGTCCCCGCGGGGTAGAACGGCAGTGCCTGCTCGAGTACCTCGGCCGCCGTCTCGACGTCGTACGGCGGCACATCGTGTGTCAGGTCGACAATGCGGAGCGTCGGCGCGATGCTCCACATGACTCCCTTGCTCGCCGCGACGGCACCATCCCTGGTGCCGAAGTCAGTGAGAAAGAGAACGGTGGCAGGCTCGCGGGGCGGCGGCTCAGAAGCGCACGAGGCCACCGCGCAGAGCACGAGCGACGCAATCACACGCTGAGTGCATCTGCCCCACATCGCAAACGCGACGGACGTGGTCCTCGCGCGGGCGCTCGACCTATGCGCTCCGCGTCGGCTCACGGCGCGTCGGGTAGCGTGTAGTCGAACTCGTACGAGTGCTTGCCGTCGGCAATGATGATCGTCATGGCCGTATTCCTGGTGGGTGGCGTTGGGGCGGGGATGGTGGCCTGACGCACGCCAGCGTGGCCAGGAGAATGGGGAGCGAGAGACCAATCGAAGGAACTGCGCTGCCGTGTGTCATTGGGCGGCTTCACAATGGATGAATTGCTGCGAGTTCGTCCAGCCTTGACCCTCTCGCCCCGATTCCGTATGATCGCGGAAAGCGACGGCCGTGGCACCCGTGTGGACGGATCATTCACAGTACTCGAGCAAGGGGGAGACATGAGCACATTCAGAGACGGCTTTTCCGCGCTGGTCGCTCTGGCATTCGCCGCCGCGTGTACGGACGCCGCAAGCCGAGAGCCGGTCGCGCTCGACGCGAGTGCTGACGCGCAGGTGGCGGCCAGCGCATCCGGAGACGACGACGATTCCGATGGCCGGCGCATCGCGATGCGAGATGACTGCGATCCACGAGATCGGGCGTGGGATCCGACGGGTGGGTGCCAGCTCAGGCGGGGCGCTGTGACGCTCGCCGAGTTCAACGCCGAGAACAACTCCCCGCTCGCTGCGTCCGTCGTCGGCCATCAGGCGTGGCGGAATGATCCTTCGTACCTCAAAATCAGGAGAGGACGGACGGTCAAGGTCAGAAATGAGGGCGGCCGGGTCCATACGTTCACTGAAGTCCAGGCATTTGGTGGAGGGAAAATTCCATCGCCCGCGCTCAACAAGGGATTGGTGACCGCCCCGGAGTGTCCCGGCTCGATCAACATCCCTCCCGGTGGCACCGCGAGAGTTTCCGGGCTCGCTCCCGGCAACCACCGCTTTCAGTGCTGCATTCATCCCTGGATGCGCGCGCTGATCAAGGTGAAAACGGGGAACGAGCACGGCGATCACTGAGGGTTGACGCCGGCACTGCATAACGAGTTCGTCCAGCTGCTGCCCGCGCGCGATCGAACAGCATCGCGCGGGCGGCGCTGTCCAGCAAACGGCCATTCGCCACGACTGCGTGAATGCGCCGCGTATTGCCGATGTCGTCCAAGGGGTT
>JANNOC010000506.1:0-2923 GCA_031398865.1 Gemmatimonadota bacterium
CAGGCCGAAGCCATCAAGCCGGAGGCCGTCATCATCGCGAACTCGGTAGCCGGGATGACACAAACTGACCTGACGCCGCATCGAACACCAGAACCGGACGCGATGCGGCTGTGTTCGCCGGTGGAGTATCGCCGAGCTGCCTGGATCCCTCACGCGACCGGCGCGTCCTTCGCGCGAAGGTCGTCCGCGAGCTCGGTCCGTCCCCCGTAGACCGCCCTTACTTCACAGCCCGCGCAGTTTCCCATACCTGCGGATCCTCGTGCCCCAGTACCCACACGGAGTAGCCGCGCAGCTTGTACTGCGACACCAGCTGCAGCCGCGCTCGGAACGACCGCGCGTCCGCCAGAAACAGGAACTCGTTGATGCCGTCGTTCTCCCAGAACGCGTACGCCTCTTTCTGCCGGTCGTCCCACACGGGTTGGACGCCGTTCTCGGCGAGGATCCCGGTCGCGGTGGCGTGAGTGAGACTGGTGCCCGCGATCCGCGCGCCGCCCGGCGCGTCGTAGGTGGGGTACCAGTGCTGCGAATAAGACGGTAGCCCGAGTGAGATTTTCCCCGGTGGAACACCGAGCGAGATGAGATACTTCACGATCTCCTCCATCCACGGATATCCCGCGACCGGTCCGGGCGGCGTCCGGCGCGTGTGCTGCGAATACGTCATCAGCGACAGGAAATCCATGACCTCGGAGAGCGCCTTGTAGTCGTACACGCCGCGCCAGTTGTCGAAGATCCACTTGTGGTACGACGTGGGGCCCGGATACTCACTGGCGCGAGGCACGACCGCCGCCGACAACGAGCACTTGATCCGGTGCAGCGAGTCAGCGACCTCGCGCGAGAACGCGGTGAATGCGTCGCGGTCGGCGACGCTGATGTTCTCGAAATCGAACTGGATGCCGTCGAATTTGTTGTCGCGGCACAGGGCGGTAATGTTGCGGACCGCGCGGCGCCGCGCGTCAGGCGCGGTCAGCACATGATGGAAAATCGCCTGATCGAAGCCGGGGTTCACGATGAGCGGGATGACTTTGACCCGCTTCGCGCGCGCCGTCGCGAGAACACGCGCATCCACTCGTCCCCAGATGATGCCGATGCTGTCCATCGAGAATGATTGCGGCGCGACGATCGAAATCCGGTCGGCGTGCGCGAGAAAGCTCTGCACGCTCGGCTCGGCATCCGTGGAGTACCAGAGTGCCTCGGGGGACTGCGCCCGGACGGGGATGGCGAAGGTGAGCAGCGCGAACGTCGCGATCACGAGAGCATGGAGGCAACTCGGCGGCAGTCGTTGCATCGGGATTGTGGATCGGGAGACTATAGGCACCCAGGTGTCCTCCGCGTCACGGAGCCGGAGCCTGGGCAGAATTCACCGCCGCGCGCAGGTCACTCATCGAAACGACCCGCCCGTGAATCGGGACAATTCGGTCAACCTGGAGCCCAAGTCGCTCGATGTTCTGCACGAGATTCGCGGCGAATGGCGCAGGCGGCACGGTCGTCGCGTTCAGTGCGGGCGGGCTGTAGACGTCCGCCTCGATGAGCAGCCTCTCGGCTGGGAGGTACACCATCAGCAGCGTCTCCGCGTGCTGGTTGCCGCGGATGTGATGGATCTCCACGGTCCGCGTGCCATCGCGCAGCACAGTCCGCGAACCGACGCCCTGAACGCGAGCGGGGCGGCGCGAGTTGGCGAGAGCGTCCGCGACGATGAAATGGCGTCGTCGCGCGAGCTCGCGGAAGAACGCCGCGTTGCCCGAGTGTGTAATGACCATCAACCCTTCGGCGATCGCCGCCCGTACGCCGCCGGCATGATCGAAGTGGTGGTGCGTAGAGACCACCGCGCGCACCGGCTTTCCCGGCCGAAGCGTTCGAACCTTCTGTATGACGGCGAGGGTGCGCGCATCGCCTTGGGGCGCTTCCACGAGCAGCAAGTGGTCGCGCATCTCGATCGCTACGCTGTGGTGCGATTGTCCCGCCAGGTACCAGACCCCAGGCGCAATCTCCTCCGCCAACACGTTGATGACGGGAGTGAGCGGCGGCGCTGACCGCACGTCCGTCGGTACCGCCAGATCGCCGACGTCAGCGTCTACGCTCGCGCTCGAGAGCCGGATGTCGGATAACCGCCACCGCCCATCGAGCCGCTGCACGACGCGCATCGGATGCATGACACCGCCGATCTCACGCCAATCGGCGAACTCCGTAGCGAGAACGACATCGCCGAGCATGGGATGAGACGTGAACTTCTCGATGCGCGCGGGCAGCTTGGTCCGGCGGTCCACGAAGATGGCGAACTTGTTGCCCGCGGCGTTCATGCGAACGTGTCGCAATCCGGCGCGTGCACGCTCCTCGGTGAGCTCCGTCCCTGGAGCCAGCGCGACCTGGAGGAATCCGATGGGATGGTGGAGCAGCTCGTTGGCGCGGTCCAGATCGGCGCGAGCCGAGGCGCGCCGGGCAGTTCCATCGGCGAGGATGTCGTACGCGACGCCGTCGTAGCCAAGCCGTTGCCTCTGCGCGGCGGGATTGCCGCTGAGAAATCGTGGCTCGCGCGACTGTTCGTGCCGCCAGCGACCATTCGCGAAGTCGATCGAGCGGCGATACTCGGTGACGGCGAACAGCGGGAGCGCCGCGTAGGGCGAGGCATTCTGTCCGAGATTGTAGTTATCCCCAGTTCCCTCGAGCACGAGGGTGCGGACAGCGAGGATCCGGTCGCTTCCGCCCATGGCCTGCGCGACTTGCTCGAGCAACGGCTTCCCCGGTTGTTGCGCCGCCGCCGCCGGGGGGACAACCAGCGTGACAAGAACGGCGAGGATCCATCGAGAGCAGCATCCGTTCAGCATCCGTCGGTCTCCTCGGTCGTTAGGTGACTGGGTGGCCCTCACGCGCTCGCGCGCCTTTGGCAGCGCCTCTCCCTTCCGAGCGCTCATCGCCTTGCGCCGCA
>JANNOC010000560.1:0-1503 GCA_031398865.1 Gemmatimonadota bacterium
GCGGCGGCTCGCTCGATTTCAGTGGGAAAGCTGGGTGGGGGAGACATGAGAGGGCGGTGGAAAAAAGTAAACGCCTCCGGAAACGTCTCGCGACGGCCGGAGGCGGTAGCCTTTTGGTTAAATCCGAGGCTTGATTTCAACGCGCGTCGAGGCGGCCGGTTCACGTGCAGTGCACCGTCACTGGACGATGGCCGGTCCCAGTCATTGCGGACGCGTCAACAGTCAGCCACCTCGCGCGGTCTACTGTGATTCATGTTGTCTGGACCACCTCCTTTTCCAGTGATGTTCATATCCTAGCAGCAGCTTTTCCGATGTCAAGTATCTTCGATTAATGCAGGTACGGAAAAGTTTAGAATGGACTTATGCGGGTACTATTCCTTGCTGTCGCGCTGATGTCCGTGGCCGGACTGCGCGCGCAGGGTCCGCTCGATGAGGCGTTGCCTAGGCTCGCGGAAGAAGCGGAAGTTTTCCGCGCGCAGGCCCGCGACATGATCAGCCAGGAGACGCTCACGCACCGCTGGGCGAAGGCGGGGAAGCGCTTCAAGCAGGCGGGCGCCGGCGGCCAGCCGCCGATGGAGTATCTCACGCGAACGGTCGTCAGCGAATACGGCTTCGGTTCGCTCGACGGCGCGCCCGCGTTGATCCATGAATTCCGCAAGATTGTCTCGATCGACGGACGGCCGCTGGTTGATTCCGGGAAGGCGCGTGAGGTGCTGAGTCTCAATCTCAAGTCGCCGGACGACAAGGCGAAGCGCGATCTGCTGCGGGAGTTTTCCAAGGCCGGCATCGAAGGCGGTGTCGCCGACTTCGGCCAGTTGATTCTCCTGTTCACCAAGCGCGGGCAAACGCGATTCGAGTTCGAGGAGCGCGGCGCGCGGCGCGTCGGCGCGGACATCTGCTGGGTGATCGGCTATCGCGAGAAGGGCCAGTCGCTGTTGGTCTTCGAAGGGAAGAAGGCCACGCATCAGGCGCTTTCCGGCGAAGTGCTGGTGCGTCACCGCGATCTGCTTCCCGCGCGTGTCATCATGTCGGTGGTGCAGCCGCCGGCGCGCAAGGACGACCCCGAGGTGGAGATCGTCGTATCGGTCGACTACGAGCAAACACCGCACGGCGTGCTGATGCCGGTGGCGATCACGCATCGCGAAACGGCAAAAGAAATGATGCTGACGGAGAACATGTTCACGTACACGCCGTTCCGCCGCTTCAGCGCGGGGGCCGAGATCAAGTTCGACGAGGCCAAGCCGGAAGCCAAGTGATGCGGACCTTTCACGTCCACAATTTCGGATGCCGCGCGTCGCAGGCCGACGGCGCGGCGATCGAGTCGCTGCTCGGCGGCGCGGGGCTCGACGAAGCGGCGCGGCCGGCTGCTGACCTGGTTGTGATCAATACGTGCACTGTTACTTCGACTGCCGACGACGAAGTGCGCCAGATGGTGCGCCGCGTGCATCGCGAGAATCCGGCGGCGCGCATTCTCGTGACCGGGTGTCTCGCGCAGCGCGAACC
>JANNOC010000585.1:0-1732 GCA_031398865.1 Gemmatimonadota bacterium
AGGCCGCGGTGCGACAGGCGCTGTCAGCGGCAGGGCTGCCCTGATTCGATGCACAAATCGAGCGGGGTGGTAGCGCGACATGATGTGAACTGCCGCCAACCGCGTGAAACCGCTCGGCGTAGCGGCAGATGATTCGCGGAAGATCAACGGCTTCTAATAGTAGTGGCCACTGGACGCTCCGTACCGCATACATAATGTTGCTCGCGACGGGCCCACACCAGCACATTGAGTCATGAACAGTGTGTTTGCCCGCCAGGCCGAACGCTTCCGCGTGATGACGGCGGACGAGAAGGTGCAACTGTCGCACGCGCTGTGGGTCGAGGCGCGCGCCATCACCGCGGCCGGTGTTCGAGCACGGCATCCCGAATGGTCCGATGATCAGGTCGCGACGCGTGTGCGGGAGCTGATGCGTGACGCCGGCCCCTAGCCTCATCGAGCTGTTCGTCGCACCGCTCAACCGCGCCCGCCTCGAGTACATGGTGACCGGCGGCCTCGCCGCCGTGGTCTATGGACACCCGCGCCTCACTCTGGACGTGGACCTGGTGATCCGACTGTCGGCTCGAGACATCGCCGCGTTCGCCGCACTTTGGCCGCCAAAGGAATTCTATTCGCCGCCGACTGAGGTGATCGAGGAGGAAATGGCGCGCGCGACGCTCGGCCACTGCAACGTGATCCACAATGAGTCAATGATGCGCGCCGATGTGTATTTCGCCGGAACCGATGAACTCGCGACGTGGGGGCTAGAGCATCGCGCAGTGCGGCAGGTGATCGGTGAGGCCGTACAATTCGCACCGATCGAGTACGTGATCGTGAACAAGCTTCGCTACTTCCAGATGGGGGGATCGGACCGGCATCTCCGCGATGTCGCCCGAATGATGGAGGTCAGCGGGGTGGACGTCGACCGCCCGACGCTTGACGGCTGGATCGCGCGCCTCGGACTCGGCGCGGAGTGGGCGAAGGCGCGCGCGTACGAAGGTCGTGAATGACGGAGCGCATCGCGATCAAAGAAAGTATCTGCGCAACGCGCATGGATCCGATGCGGGCGCTGCGCTACGAATAGATCGACCGGCTTAGCGCAGCCCGATCCTCGCCACCAGCTCGGTAAATCTCGGATCCGGGCGGAGCGGCTCGTAGCCGGGATCCAGGTGGAGATAGATCAGCCCGGAGGATCGGGCCTGGAAGGCTCGCTCGAGAAGGGCGAAGGCCTTATCGAGCTCTCCCAGCGCCGCGTGCCCCATCGCGAGGACCTCGGCGCGAACGTAGTGCTGCTTGGATTCCTCCTCCAGTCGCGCGAGGATCTCAGCCGCCTCCTCTCGACGCCCCAGGGGAGCCAGCGCTCGTACGATGAAGGCATCATAAGAGCGGACGCTGGACTCCAACTTCTGTCCCCGCTGGAACCACTCCAGGGCCTGATCCGGCTTGCGTTGTGCCAAATACGCGGAGCCTGCGTCCAGATAGGCGTGAAAGTAATCGGCGTGGAGCTCGAGGGTCTTCTGGCTCTGGGCGATTGCCGCGTCGTAGTCCTTGGCGTAGAGCAGGAAACGACCGAGCCAGCGGCTGTGGTGCGGGTGCAGTGGATCGAGGGTGATCGCCTTCCGCATCTCCCCGATCGCCTCACCCAGCGCTCCTACCGCCGGCAGGACGCTTCCGAAGGTCCACGCCGATTACTTTCACGCCTATCTGGACGCAGGTTCCGCGTATTTGGCACAACGCAAGCCGGATCAGGCCCTGG
>JANNOC010000624.1:0-2239 GCA_031398865.1 Gemmatimonadota bacterium
GATCGGTCCCGTGCGCAGTCGCCTTCCCCCGCACATTCAATACCCGGCGATCGATGTCGTTGACGATCTGCTGGCGGCCGGCGAGGAACTGCCCCAGCAGCCTGATGTGATCGGAGAACGAGAAACCCATTCGGGGAATTCTCGCTGATTCATGCGTCGCGTTAAAGCGGTAAGGATGGAGGGAAGCGGCTTTGAAATTGGTTGCGGGGGCTCGCAACCGCTGTGATTTTACGGACTGGTGGGTGGGTAGCTACCTTCCTACTGCGCGCCCTGTTCCGGAAACAATCCGGGCATCCACCGCGCCGCCAGCACCGCGGGGAATGTAATAAGGAGCGGCGCGCGAGTGCTTTCAGATGAGAGCACGCCCCGATCGAGCAATGCTGAAACGACGCGCCGCGCCCCGCGTTCGCTCGCTCCTAAGAGCGCGGGGACGTCGCCGCGCGGCACCTCGCCGCGGAAGAGAACTGCTTCCAGGACCTGACCCGACCTAGCCGGAAGCGTTCCTGCGCGAATCTCCTCTTCCGCCCAGAGCAGCATGCGGTCCCTTAGACGATCGGGCTGCACCAATAGCTCCATGAACCGAACCTGATCCAGACACGTTTTCAGGAAGAACTTAGTGAATTCCGCCACCGCTTCCTCGCTTAGCGCGCCGCGTCCGTCAAGATCGTTGCGGCGCGGAGCATCGCAACTCATCAGGTGCTGTTTGTATTCGGCTGCGTTCCGCGCGAGACCGCGCGCAATCGACCACACGCTTCCGGTGTCGAGCACTTCGAGCAGGCTTGCGTGTGACATGAGCCGAGCGACGCGCCCGTTCCCATCCGCACACGGGTGAATCCACAGCAGGCGGTGATGCGCCGCCGCCGCCGCAAGGATCGTTTCGGAGCGGCCGATCGCGGCGTAGACCTCCTCGAAGCGCGTCATGAACCGCGGCACCGCGCCCGGACTGATCGCGAGGTGTCGTCCCACCTTTACGTCATCTCGGCGCAGTTCTCCCGCCGCAACATTGACCGTCCGCCCGCTCTCCGGGTCGGACACCACTAGCAACTCTGTCGGCAGCAGCTCGCTGAATCGCCGATGAATCTCGCAGATCGCTCCGACAGTTGTGGCGCGGCCTTTTACGCCGCCCTCGTCGACCCAGCGTTGCACAGCGACGTGCGCCTTCGCCTCAAGCTGCAGGTTGCGTTTTTCAGGATCGCCGCTGTAGTCGTTCTTCATCGCACGCTCGATGTCGACCGGGTGCGTGTTATGACCTTCGATGAGGTTGGAGTAGTAGCAGTTCATCGCGCGAACGAGTTCCGCAAGCGGCCCGACAATTCCCGGAGGCAGACTGCGCCGGAACCCCGAAGATGCGGCGGCGAGCTCGAGCGCGAGATCGCTCAGCGGCGCGCGATGACGTGAGCCTTCCGACAGAACCAGCGGTTCCATTGCTGAGGGGGTCTCACCACGGTCTTGGACCGGATTGTTGGCCGGTTCTTTGGCCGGTTCGTCTCTACCCATAATCAACTGTATAACAGGCATTTAATAGTATTTCAACTATTGAAGTGTCCGCTTAATTGGCCGCTTCAATGGCCGCTTTGGAAGGTAGTTTCAAGTAGCAGCCGGGAACGGCTCGAGGAGAAGCGGGTCCAGGCGCATGAATACGAGTTGCGCGTGCGTCGAGCGCTTCGGCCAGCCTCGCCGCGCGGTACGACATAGAGGCGTGACAGTCCGAGGGTGCGTGGTTTGGTGTTTCAAAGATCCCGCTGACGTTGTTTATGAGGCACGGAAAAGACGCGTTGATTCCTGACGTCCCGCGAGAGGTCATCGACACCCTGCGCATCGTGTGCCGCGAGACGCTCGTGGTGATGGAGAAATAGGGTATCCTCAGACATCCATTTCAGGGCGCGGAGGACGCGCTATTTCCGGAGGTTGTGATGGGAACGCTTACCAACCCCATGTTGCGCGTGATGGCGGTCGTCGCTCTGATCGTGGCAGCGCCGTCAGCACAGGGAGTCCCGCGCCTCGATTCGTACAACGGCGTTGCCGTGCGTATTCTTCAGAGCAACAACGCGGGCGATATCCACCACATCATCGATCCGACGATCAACCGGGTCGTGGGCATCATTCGCGGCTGCCCGCACGCGCACAACCTGACGGTCCATCCCGACGGCCTGTACTATTACTGCGCCAACGAGCAGGACAAGACGGTCGATGTCTTCGACACGAAGACACTGAAGCTCGTTCAGCAAATTCCGCTGTC
>JANNOC010000632.1:0-1834 GCA_031398865.1 Gemmatimonadota bacterium
CGGCCCGGCGCTCGAGGCGCGCGACGTCCTGGCGGTGCTCCATGGCCGGAACGAAGCGCCGCAGGATCTGCGCGAGCGCGCGCTCAGGCTCGCCGGCGCCGTGCTGGAGCTCGCGAATGCCGCCGCGCCCGGCCAGGGGACCGCCATGGCGCGTGCGGCGCTGGACGATGGCCGTGCCTGGCGCAAGTTCCAGGCGATCTGCGAAGCGCAGGGCGGCATGCGGGAGCCGCCGCGATCAACCGTCTCGCATGTTGTCGAAGCCAATGCGCGCGCCACGATTGCCGGGTTCGATAACCGCCGGCTCGCGCGCCTCGCCAAGCTCGCGGGCGCGCCCACGGCGCCTCGCCAAGCTCGCGGGCGCGCCCACGGCGCCGGCGGCAGGGCTCGACCTGCACGTGAGGGTAGGCGACCGAGTGATTCAGGGCCAACCGCTGTTCACCGTCCACGCGGAAGCGCCGGGCGAGCTCGCTTATGCCCTCGACTATCTCGCCACGCAGAATGGCATCGTAATGCTGGAGCAGGCCGGATGATCTGCGCTTTTCCGGGGAACGAAACGTTCGGCGAGCGGCTGCGTGCCGAATTGGGTGCCGACGCGGTGGGTCTGGAGTTGCGCCGCTTCCCCGATGGCGAATCGTATGTTCGCTTCACTCGGCAGTTTCAGGGCGACAAGCTCGCGATCGTGTGCACGCTCAATGACCCGGATGCGAAAGCGCTCGCGCTGCTCTTTGCCGCGCGCACCGCGCGCGAACTGGGGGCCGCAAGCGTCGGCCTCGTGGCGCCTTATCTCGGCTACATGCGCCAGGACCGGCGCTTCCACGATGGCGAAGCAATAACCTCCGTGCACTTCGCGGCATTGATCTCGGAGGCGTTCGATTGGCTTGTCACCGTGGACCCGCACCTGCACCGGCGCGGTTCGCTCTCCGAGATCTACTCGATTCCCAATATAGTCGTCGCCGCTGCGCCGGCCATGGCGCAATGGATCGCGGACAACGTATCGGAGCCGCTGATCATTGGCCCGGACTCGGAGAGCAAGCAATGGGTCGCCGAGGTGGCCGCGGGCTGCGGAGCGCCGCACGTGGTGATGAGCAAGACGCGCCTCGGCGATCGCCGCGTCGAGATTGAAGCGCCGCCGCTTTCCCAGTGGAAGGGGCGCACGCCAGTGCTGCTCGACGACATCATCGCGTCGGCGCGCACCATGACGCTCGCCGCGAGGAAAATCCAGGAAGCCGGGCTCGGTGCGCCTGTCTGCATCGGCGTGCACGGCATCTTTTCGCCGGACGCCCTCGGCGCGCTGCGCGACGCAGGCGCGGCAAGGGTAGTCACCACCAACACGATTGCACACGAAACCAACGCGATCGACGTCAGCCCGCTGGTGGCGCGTGGGATCGAATCCGCTCAGAAGGAGACTCGCCAAGCAATACACATTCGGTAAGACAGTCCCGATGAACCGGTGGAAGAGGCATAACGTGAAACTCAAGTTCCTTAAATGTGTAGTGTTCGCCATGGCGGCTGCCGCGGGGCCCGCGCTCGCGGCGCCGGGCATGGTGTACGTGGCCGACGAGGGCAGCGACACGGTGAGCGTGCTCGACGCCGAATCCTTCAAAAAGGTCGCCACGATCGCAGTCGGACGTGAGCCCCACAACGTTCAGCTTTCGCCGGACGGAAAGCTCGCATGGGTCACGACCAACGGCGAACGGCGCAAGGCCGGGCCGAACAAGAAGGGAATGTCGAAGGACGAGCACGCTGCCATGACAGCGCCAGGCGAGGTATGGGCCATCGACACGGCCAGCCGGACCGTCGTGGCGAAGGTTCCTGTCGGCATGCACCCGGCGCA
>JANNOC010000660.1:0-2593 GCA_031398865.1 Gemmatimonadota bacterium
GTCCCCTTGACGGAGTCGATACTGGCGCTCGGCGACAACAAGCCGGAGGTCGCGATCGACGTGCTGCGGCCCGCCGAGAGATATCAACGTCGGTGGCCTGAAGTCACGTTCCAGCGTGGTGTGGCCTACATGCGGGCCGGAAACGTCGCGGCGGCCGTCGCCGAGTTGAGGCGCCTGACCGCCGCGGAGCCGGCGTGGCCCCCGGGATCGACGGTATTTCCCGCGGCGATGCTCGCTTTAGCCCGCGCCGAAGCGGCCGCCGGAGACGTTGCCGCCGCACGGAAGACCTACCAGCGGTTTCTCGATCTGTGGAAGGATGCGGACCCGAACCTGAGTGCGCTCGTCGAGGCGCGCCGGGAATTCGCGGCGTTGCGGTAAAGGGTGCGTGAGGCCCTTGCAGTGAGGATGGAATGATGCGACTACTGGTGCTGTCCGTCGCCCTGGCGATGCTCGCCACCCCGGCTCGTGCCGCGGACCGAAACGTCGTGTTCTTCGTCGCGGACGACCACGGCACCGAAGCGCTCGGCGCCTACGGCAATCGGGTGGTCAAGACGCCCAGCCTGGACCAGCTCGCGTCGGAGGGCGTTCGCTTCACGCACGCCTTTGCCACGACTGCAAGCTGCAGCGCGAGCCGCTCCGTGCTCCTGACCGGGGTGCACAACCATCGCAACGGGCAGTACGGCCACGAGCACGAGTATCACCACTTCAGCGCCTTCCCGAACGTGCGAAGCCTCCCGGTGCTGCTCGCCGGGGCGGGTTACCGGACCGCGCGCGGCGGCAAGTTTCATGTGGCTCCCGAAAGCGTCTTCCGCTTCCAGCAGACCATCACCCTGCCCGCGCTCGAGGTCTTCATCAAGGCGGATGCCTCCAAACCGTTCTTCGTCTACTACGCCACGAACGAGCCACACCGGCCCTTCAACCACGACGCGGAAGACCGCGTCGATCCCCGGAGCGTCATCGTCCCGCCCTGGCTGCCCGACATCCCTGAGGTGCGGGACGAACTTGCCGTCTACTACGCGTCGGTGCGCAAAGTGGACAAGGCCTTTGCAACGCTCGTCGATACGCTGAAGCGCACGGGTACCTACGAAGACACGCTCATCGTATATTTGTCGGACAACGGCGCGCCGTTCCCCGGGTCCAAGACCAACGTCTACGAGCCCGGCATCCGCCTGCCGCTCATCGTGAGGAAGCCGGGACAGGCGCGACGGGGGAGCGTGAACGGTGCGATGATCTCGTGGGTCGATATCACGCCGACCATCCTTGATTTCGCGGGTATCAGGATTCCGCCGGGTCCGGCATCCCCGCCAGTCGGGCCCGGGCGTTTCAGCAATGAGAGCCCGGCGATCCAGGGGCGCTCGTTTCTCGACATCCTGGAGCAGGAGCAGCCGGCGGGGTGGGACGAGGTGTTCGCCTCGCACACCTTTCACGAAATCACGATGTACTACCCCATGCGAGTCGTCCGCAACCGCACCCACAAGCTGATTTGGAACATCGCCCATCCGCTCTCGTACCCGTTCGCCAGCGACCTCTACGACTCGAAGAGCTGGCAGGGGGCGCTCGTTCGCCGGCTCAACACATTCGGACCGCGGACTGTCCAGGCGTACACGCAGCGGCCCGCGTTCGAGCTCTATGACCTCGAGCGCGATCCGCTCGAGTCCACCAACCTCGCGGCAGACCCGAAACATGCCCAGGTGCTGGCGGATCTCAAAGCCAGGATCAAGGCCTTTCAGGAGCGCACGGGAGATCCATGGGTCATCAAATGGCGGTACGAGTAATGCGGAGGTCGTTCGTGACTGGGCGATTTGTCGTCGCAACGTTGCTGTGGATTGCGGGTGGCGCACCGGCGTTGATGCCGGCCGTGGCGGACGCGCAGACGTCGGAAGCGACGATCAGCGGTGTCGTCACCGATGCCACTGAAGGCGCGCTGCCGGGCGTCACGGTGACCGCGATCCACGGTCAGACGGGCCAACGCCATAGCGCAACGACCAACGGAGAGGGCTTCTACGCGCTGCGCCCGCTGACGATCGGGCCCTTCGTGATCGAGGCTGAGCTGTCCGGATTCCAGAGATACCGGCGGGAGGGTCTGACGCTGACGACGGGCGCGACCGTGCCGCTCGATATCAAGCTTTCGCTCGGCGAGCTCACCGATACCGTCACCGTCCGAGGGGAGGCCCCATTGCTCGGGGCCCGCACATCCGAGATGAGCCAGCTCATCGAGTCGCGCTCCGTCGAGGGCATGCCGCTCGGCGACCGCCGCTCGATGAATCTGATCAAGATGACCGGGGCGGCGGTGTTCGTGTCTTACGACTCCGGTACGAAGCCGAACTTCAGCCTGGCGGGCGGCCGCACGCAGAGCCAGATGTTCTGGATCGACGGGGGAGCGGGCCAGAACATGCGGTTGGGCATCGGCCAGGTGGACGTCGACCCGCCGGTGGACTCGGTCCAGGAGGTGAAGATTCTCAGCAACAATTACGCGGCGGAGTATGGCGGCTCGGCCGGCGGCGTCATCATCGCCACGACGAAATCCGGCACCAACCAGCTGCGCGGCAGCCTCTTCGAGTACTTTCGGAATGACGCGCTCGACGCGATCGAC
>JANNOC010000662.1:0-2102 GCA_031398865.1 Gemmatimonadota bacterium
GGGCCGCGGCATGACGGAGGCGTTGCCGAAATGACGCAGTCGCTGCCGAAAACGACGCAGTCGCTGCTTGAGGTCACCGATCTCGTCAAGGACTTCACCGTGTCGAGCGGCATGTTCGGCGGCACCACGGGCGTGCTTCGCGCGATCGACGGCGTGAATTTCACCATCGACCGCGGCGAGACGCTGGGGCTCGTCGGCGAATCGGGCTGCGGCAAGACCACCACCGGCCGCTGCATCCTGCAGCTGGAGCGGGCGACCAGCGGCCGGATCCGGTTCGAGGGGACGGATATCACGGACATGCCCCAGGACGAGCTGAGAAAGGTGCGTCGGAAGATGCAGGTGATCTTCCAGGACCCCTATTCCTCGCTCAACCCGCGCATGTCGATCGGCGAGATTCTCGCCGAACCGATCAAGGTGCATGGCCTAGTGCCGGACAAGGTGAAGCGCGAGGAGCGCGTGCGCGAGCTTCTTGCCCAGGTCGGTCTCCTGCCCCAGCACGCGAACCGCTATCCGCACCAGCTCTCGGGCGGGCAGCGCCAGCGTGTCGGCGTCGCCAGGGCGCTCGCGCTGGAGCCGAAGTTGATCGTGCTCGACGAGCCCGTGTCGGCACTCGACGTCAGCATTCAGGCCGGCGTGATGAACCTGCTGCAGGACCTGCAGGCTCGCCTCGGGCTGACCTACCTGTTCATCGCCCACGACCTTTCCGTCGTGCGGCACATCTCGGACCGCGTCGCCGTGATGTACCTGGGCCGCATCGTCGAGCTGGCCGACCGCCGTGCGCTCTACGAAGAGCCCCTGCATCCCTACACGCGCGCGCTCCTGTCCGCGGTCCCGATCCCGGATCCCCGCCTGGAAGCGAGGCGCGAACGGACGGTGCTTCGCGGCGAGGTTCCAAGTCCGCTCAATCCACCCCCGGGATGCGTGTTCAATCCACGCTGCCCGATGGCGACGGATCGCTGCACTGCGGAAATCCCTTTATTGCGGGAAATCAAGCCGGGACACTGGTCGGCCTGCCATTTCTCTTGACAGGTCAGCGCAAGCAACCTCTACTTGACATCCTCCAGACTGGAGGAATCGAACGTCCGGACATCCTGAGGAGGAGTGAGCCATGAGACGCATCATCCGGTTCGCCGTGTTCGCCGCAGTCGCGGCGTTTTCCCTTCCCCTTGCAGCGCAGGCGCCCAGAAACGGCGGGGAACTCGTCTTCCCGGTGCCTTCCGAGCCGCCGTCCTACGACGGGCACCGCGAGGAAACCTTCGGGCTGATCCATCCGATCGCGCCGTTCTACAACACGCTGCTGCGCGTCGATCCGAACGACCCGGCCGGCACCAAGCCGAGCCCGTCGCTCGCCGAGAGCTGGACGATCTCGCCCGACGGCCTCACCTACACCTTCAAGATCCGCACCGGCGTGAAGTTCCACGACGGCAGCGAGATGACCTCGAAGGATGTGAAAGCGTCCTACGACAAGATCATCTTCCCGCCCGCCGGCATGGGTTCGTCGCGCAAAGGACAGTATTCGGACGTGACCGCAGTCGAGGCGCCGGATGCGACCACGGTGATCTTCCGCCTCAAGGAGAAGAGCGCGTCGTTCCTGCTTTCCATCGCCTCGCCGTGGAACTTCATCTACAAGGCCGACCTGATCGCCAAGGACGTGCACTGGTACGAGAAGAACATCATGGGGACGGGACCGTTCACCTTCGCAGAGCACGTCCGCGGTTCGCACGTCGTCGGCAAGAAGAATCCGAACTACTGGGACAAGGGCAAGCCGTATCTCGACGGCTTCCGCGCGATCTTCATGCGCGATTCCGCGGCTCAGGTGGCAGCGGTCCGGGGCGAGCGCGCGCACATCCAGTTCCGCGGCTTCAGCCCGGCCGAGCGCGACAGCATCGTGAGCAGCCTCGGCAACAAGGTCACGGTGCAGGAATCGCCGTGGGACTGCGTGCTGCTGGTGGGCATCAACCACAACAAGAAGCCGTTCGACGACAAGCGGGTGCGCCGCGCGCTGACGCTCGCGCTCGACCGTCATCAGGCATCCCAGTCCTTGTCGAAGATCGCGATAGTGAAGGCGGTGGCCGGTGTGCAGGTGCCCGGCACGCCGTTCG
>JANNOC010000690.1:0-2026 GCA_031398865.1 Gemmatimonadota bacterium
GCCGGGAGATCTTCCACCGCAAGTGCGTGCGCTCCTCGTCGGCTGTCTTCAGAAGGATCGGAAGACGCGCATCGGCGACATCGCCGTCGCGCGCTTTCTTCTCGAGCAGGGGCTGGCGGTTCCCGACGCGCGCGGCGTCCCCGTCGCCGACGCGCGGCCTGCGCGCAGTATGTGGCTGACATGGGGGAGCGCGGCAGTCGCCGTCGCTTCACTCTTAGCCGCGCTGATGATGTGGCTCCGATCCGAGCCTGCGCCTGTCGTCAGCACTCCAGTACGGCTGACCGCGGATATCGGCGTCGACGCCTCGATGGACGGGAACCTCGGCGCCTCGTCCATCCTTTCGCCGGACGGTACCGTGCTCGCCTTTGCCGCCGAAAAGACCTTGGGCGAAGGCGCGGCTCTGTACGTCCGGAGGCTCGATCAGCTGGGGGCCACACCGCTGAACGGCACTGAGGGAGCGCAGAGTCCATTTTTTTCGCCAGACGGCAAATGGATCGGGTTCTTCGCGCAGGGGAAGCTGAAGAAGGTTGCGGTCACGGGCGGCGCGGCCATCACGCTGTGCGATGCGCCGGCCGGCCGCGGAGGGAGCTGGTCGGAGGACGGGTCCATTATCTTCACCCCCTATGGGCAGGCGGGAACCGGACTCCATCGTGTATCGGCCGAGGGCGGGGCGTCTGAGAAGGTGTCAGAGCTCGCCAACGGCGAGGCGTCTCAACGATGGCCTCAGGTGCTGCCTGGCGGCAAGGCGGTGATTTTCACCAGCCCTCCCGCTCTCGGCGATTACGGCGATTACGCGAACTCGGCCATCGTTCTGCAGCCGCTTCCGACCGGCCCGCGAAAAATACTGGTGAAAGGCGGAGCCTACGCGCGGTACGTCCCGAGCGGGCATCTTGTCTACGTGCGCGCGAGCTCGCTGTTCGCGGCGCCCTTCGACCTCAAACGTCTGGAAGTGACCGGTCCTGCGGTGCCCGTGCTCGAGGGAGTGAGCGCGGGGTTTCAATCCGGGGGTGCGCAGTTCGACTTGTCTGGCAACGGCACGCTCGTGTATGTGCCGGGGCAGGCCGCTGCCGATACGGCACCCATTCAGTGGCTCGACCGCACAGGCCGCCTGTCTTCGCTCCGGAGCGCGGCGGCCAACTGGAGCAATCCCAGCTTTTCGCCCGACGGTCGAGTGCTGGCGATGGACATTCACGACGGCACGCAGAGCGATGTGTGGACCTTCGATGTGGAACGGAACACGCTCTCGCGTCTGACGTTCGACCCGGCCGATGATCTGCGGCCTGTCTGGACGCCCGACGGGCGACGGATTGCCTTCGCGTCGACTCGCGGCGCTCCGTCGATTTTTAACCTCTACTGGCAGCGCGCCGATGGAACCGGGGAGGTTCAGCGGCTCACGAACAGCAAAGCTTCGCAGCACCCGTCATCATTCCATCCGAACGGCCGCACCCTCGCATTGATGGAAAACGTGCCCAACAACGCGTCCGACGTCATCATGCTGCCGATCGAAGGCGGCGAGCAGGGCGGCTGGAAGACCGGAGCGCCCTCGCCGTTTCTGAAGGGACCGTTCATCGAGTCGAGCGCGATGTTCTCGCCAGATGGGCGGTGGGTCGCCTATCTGTCGAACGAAAGCGGGCGAAACGATATCTACGTCCAACCGTTCCCGGGTCCGGGCGGAAAGTATCAGGTCTCGGTGGCCGCCGCGGACGATCCGACCTGGTCGCGGACGGCGCCCGAGTTTTTCTACCTCAACAGGTCGGATCTGCGGATGATGGTGGTGCCGTACCGTACCGCGGGCGACGCCTTTCGCGCCGACACGCCTGCCGTGTTGAACGAGACCCGGATTTCCGTACGGCCGCGGGCGCCGAGCCGCGATCTCGACCTCCATCCCGACGGCAAGCGTTTCGTCGTCGCCGGAGGCGAAGAGGCGGCAGCGCGAAAGGTGGACAAGGTCGTGTTCGTGTTCAACTTCGACGACGAGCTGCGAAGAGTCGCGCCGGTGAAAGCCAGGGATTAGGGATTGGGGATT
>JANNOC010000700.1:0-1550 GCA_031398865.1 Gemmatimonadota bacterium
CTCGAGGTCGTCCCTCAGCTCACTCCGTCGGGGCAGTGATACCGGCGCTATCTCGGGAGCGTTGGGCCGTCACCCCGTGTCGCTTGCCGTCGTCCACCAACGGGATGCCCGGCCCGTCCGATACCTGCCCATCGATTGTCATCTCGACCGCTCCCCGCGCTGCCCCTCCCTCGTTCCGCACCACGATGACGTAAAGGCTCTTACCGTACCGGTACTCGATGCTGTATTCCTTCCACGCCGCGGGTGCTCGCGGCTCGATGAAGAGCATATCGCCTCGCTTCCTTAGGCCCAGAATCCCTTCCAGTCCGACGCGGTACATCCAGCTCGCCGAGCCGGTGTACCAGGTCCATCCGCCGCGTCCATGCTGCCCCTCGGCAGTGTACACGTCCGCGGCAACGACGTAGGGCTCCACCTTGTAGATCGCGACCTCCGCCGCATCGCGCGCGTGGTTTAGCGGGTTGATCATTTCATATAACTGGAACGCGCGGTCGTAATCGCCCAGGAGCGCGGTGGCCTGCACGGCCCAGAGCGCGGCGTGCGTGTACTGTGCGCCGTTCTCGCGCACCCCCGGGAGATAGCCCTTGATGTACCCTGGGTCCATCGGTGATTTGTCGAAGGGCGGTTTCAGGAGCAGGATCATCCGCTCGTCTTCATGCACGAGGTGGGTCTCGAGTGAGCGCATGGCCGTTCGCTGACGCTCCGGATCGCCCGCGCCGGAGATCACGCTCCAGCTCTGCGCGATCGAATCGATCTTGCATTCGTCGTTCTGCGCGGATCCGAGCGCGGTGCCGTCGTCGAAATAGGCGCGGCGGTACCACGCGCCGTCCCACGCGTGCGTCTCCACCGCGGACGCGTATCCCTCCGCGCGCGTGCGGAATTCCGCCGCGGTGCCCTCGTCGCCGCGTCCGGCGGCGATGGGCGCAAAGGCACGCAGCGTCGCCGTCAGGAACCACGCCAGCCATACACTCTCGCCGCGCCCTTCGACGCCGACGCGATTCATCCCGTCGTTCCAGTCGCCAATGCCCATCAACGGCAAGCCGCGTTCTCCGGCGGTGCAGGCGCGGCGCAGCGCGAGCATGCAGTGCTCGTACACGCTGGCGCTTGCGTCGCTCGGCTGTGGCAGGTCGTACAGCTCGTGCTCCTCGGGCCGCAGGGCGCGCATCGTGATGAACGGCACGGTTTCGTCCAGGACGGTGCGGTCGCCGGTGTCGTCGACGTACCGCTCCACACAGTACGGCAACCACGCCAAGTCGTCGGAGAAGCGCGTCCGGACCCCGCGCCCGTCCGGGGGATGCCACCAGTGCTGCACGTCGCCCTCGGCGAACTGTCGTCCGGCCGCCCGCACGATGTGCTCGCGCGCGAGCCCGGGCTCGGCGTACAGGAGCGCCATGACGTCCTGCAGCTGGTCGCGAAAGCCGAACGCGCCGCTGCTCTGATACACACCCGCCCGCCCCCACAGGCGGCACGCGACGGCCTGGTACAGCGACCAGCGGTTGATCATCGCGTCGAATGACGGCTCGGGCGTGCGCACCGTGATGGCTGACAGGCGC
>JANNOC010000723.1:0-2422 GCA_031398865.1 Gemmatimonadota bacterium
CGATGGACATGGACGTCAACGTCTGCAAGGAAAAGAAGCAGACGAACATGCGAGCCTCGAGTGCGGACGAAGCCGTCCGCCTGGTCCCGCCCCGCCGGCTGGGCCTCGAACAGGCGATCGAGTGGATCAACGACGACGAGCTGGTCGAAGTCACGCCAAAGAACATCCGCATCCGCAAGCGCATCCTCGCCGCCAACCTCAGGCCCAAGCGGCAGAGCGAGTAAGGCCGCGCGTATACTGAGTGCCTCTCGCAACAGCGAAGCCGCTCATGGTCCTTTCAGCCGGAACTCGCCTCGGCCCTTACGAGATCATCGCCCCCCTTGGCGCCGGGGGGATGGGCGAGGTCTATCGCGCACGCGACACGAAACTCGGCCGGGCGGTCGCGATCAAAGTGATCCTCGAACAGTTCGCCGCCGACGAAGAGCGCGTCGGCCGATTCGAACGCGAGGCGAAGATGCTGGCCGCCCTCAACCACCCGCGGATCGCATCCCTGTTCGGCATGGAGCACGTCGACGGTCAGCACTTCCTCGTGATGGAGCTGATTGAAGGGGAGACGCTTGAAGACCGGCTGCGGCGCGGCCCCATGCCGATCGAAGAAGCGCTGCCGATTGCCCTCCAGATCGCTGAGGCGCTCGAGGCGGCGCACGAAAAGGGGGTCGTGCACCGGGACCTGAAGCCGGCGAACGTGAAGATCACGCCGGACGGCCAGGTCAAGGTGCTCGACTTCGGCCTTGCCAAGGTGATGGAGAATGACTCGACCGCCGGGGTCACCGCCAACTCTCCGACGCTGAGCATGATGGCGACGCAGGCGGGGCTGATTCTCGGCACGGCCGCATACATGTCCCCGGAACAGGCGAAAGGATTCCCCGCGGATCATCGCAGCGACATATTCTCGTTCGGCACTCTGCTCTTCGAGATGGTGACCGGACGGCAGCCCTTCAGGGGAGACACCGCGCCCGACGTGCTCGCGTCGGTGCTCGTGCGCGAACCGGACCTCGAGTCGCTGCCGCCGAACCTCAACCCGCGCCTGCACGACCTGCTGCGCCGCTGTCTGGAGAAGACTCCGAAGCGACGGTGGCAGGCGATCGGCGATGTCCGCGCCGAAGTCGAGACAATCACCGCCAATCCGCACGGCGAGCCGGCAATCGTCCCCGTCAGCGCGGCGACGCGGCCGCTCTGGCGGCGGGCGATTCCGGTTGTGGCCACCGCCATCGTCGCCAGCGCGGTGACGGCCCTTGGCGTATGGACCGCGAGCCGACCGACGCCCCAGACCACCGCCCGATTCACGATGGCACTGGGGACGGAGCAGGAGTTCACCAACGCCGGCCGCCAGGTCGTTGCCATCTCACCAGATGGAACACAAATCGTTTACGTGGCCAACCAGCGGCTGTATCTCCGTCATATTTCAGCGCTGGAAGCGCGACCCATCCCTGGCACCGAAGCAAACGGAGCGCCGCTCAACCCCGTCTTTTCGCCAGACGGGCATGTCATCGTCTTCTGGTCGTCCGCCGACCAAACCCTCAAGAGAATCGCTGTTACGGGTGGAACGGCGGTCACGCTCTGCGCGGCTACCCGCCCATACGGCGTGAGCTGGGATCACGACGTCATCCTCGTTGGACAGGGCAGCAAGGGGATTCTGAGGGTGCCCGAGAACGGCGGGACGCCGGAGCTGATCATCAGCGTCAAGGCCGACGAGCAGGCGTATGGACCCGAACTGCTGCCTGACGGGCAAACAGTAATCTTCACGCTGGCGACCGGGACCGCCGCGGAGAAATGGGACAAGGCGAAAATTGTCGCGCAGTCGCTGAAGACCGGCGAGCGGCGCGTGATCATCGACGGCGGAAGCGACGCCCGTTAGTCTGCCGACCGGCCACGTTGTGTATGCGCAGCGCGGAGTGGTGTGGGCTACGCGGTTCGACCCTGGACGATTGTCGACCAGCGGGGGACGGGTTCCCATCGTCGAAGGCGTCAGGCGATCAGATGGCGGTCAGACAGGAGTTGCCCACTTCAGCGTTTCCGATACCGGTTCGGTCGTGTACGTTCCAGGTCCGATCTCGGGCTCGTCTCCGCGGGGGGATCTCGCGTTCATCGACCGGGCGGGCGTTGTGGAAAAACTGAAAGTTCCGTCCTTGTTGTACGAAGTCCCACGCGTCTCCCCGGACGGGAAGCGGGTCGCGCTGGGCGTCGAGGACGTCAATGCGGCGAACATCTGGATTTACGACCTCTCGGGGGCGAGCGCCATTCGGCAACTGACGTTCGGCGGGCAGAATCGCTTCCCGGTCTGGACGGCGGACGGTCAACGGATCGCCTTCCAGTCCGATCGCGAGGGGGATCTCGGGATCTTCTGGCAACGGGTGGATGGCAGTGACACGCCGCAGCGCCTCACCAAGCCTGATCAGGGCGTATCGCATATCCCGGAATC
>JANNOC010000725.1:0-1964 GCA_031398865.1 Gemmatimonadota bacterium
CACCCCGCGGTCATGTACCTAAGAAAGCCGCCTGACCTGTCTAATCAGTCCGACCACCTCTATTCTGTCTCAAATGAACCTTGGCGTTGCACGCCCATGGCACCCTTCTGAGTTTCCGGGTCCACACCATGGCGGAAGACCGAGACCACGAAACTTGCGAGCTATAGCGGCAACGCGCTTCAACCAAGCGTCTGAGTGTGCGGGAGAATGTGCGGGAGTGCCTTGCAAACGCGGTGGCGTTTGACGTCCACCCACGTCGTCTCGCGCGCGCTTTCTCGTCGTCTCGCGCTGACTTATGTATCGAGCAGTCTCTGCCCGCCTCGGACTGAAAATCCGCGTGTCGGCGGTTCGATTCCGTCCCTGGCCACTGTGCAGGACAACAACTCAGGTGACAAGGCGCGGCTGGTCGCGCGACGCTGTGCGGGGGCCCGCGCGAAGCGAGCCGTGACGTACACTCGACGCCACCGCGGTACCGAGCAACTCGATCGATCGCGTCATCGCGTCGTGGTCGCCTGACGCGGCGCTCATCTGGAAGCTGAAACGAGACACGCCACCCAGCGCCTCGCTCGCCTCGAGGATCTTGGCCGACACGGTTGCCGGATCGCCGACGAGAAACGCGCCGCCGGGTTCGCACAGGGCGTCGAAATGGCGACGCGACACATCCATGCGGCCCCCTCCTGTTGCCTAACCTGACCGCGGAATTTTCACAATGCAAGCGAGCACGCTTCGCGGCTGTGTCCGCCTTGCAAACAGATCGTGAGTGTGGTACGGTAGCATCAGACCGAAGGGTGTCCTGCGATCGCGCCCATGTTCCGACTGCAGCCGACCGCTTGTCCAGTACTTGTCGTCCGCGGTGCACTGCGGCAATTTGCGCCGCCAGGATCCTGCGCGCGTGGGATGCGTTGAACAAGTGAATCGCCGCGGATAGTGTTTCTTGAGAACGAGCACGATCGATCATGTCGCCAGACAGATTCACCGTTCGGCAACTGAGTCGCCACCTCATTGATCGTGAGGGAGCGTCGGGAGAAACCCCCGAGGCAAGAGCGGCGGCCGTTTACAGCGCGTGCGAGCGTGTGTACCACGAGCTCTCGCGATGGGTCGGCACGCATGGGTCCCTCGTCCTCTTCACGCGGGCCCTCGCTGAGGCGCGCAGCGAGCATCCGATGCTTGCCACGCTCAGCGTCCGCACTCGGTCGGAGCCGGTCCTTGACGGCGTACCGGAAAGCATCCAGACACACGGAGCCGCCGCGACCGCCGACGCACTCGAATCCCTGCTCGTGACGCTCATCGGGCTGCTCGGCAGATTGATCGGAGACGATATGGTGATGAGACTGCTGGATCGGAGCGTGCAGCACGACACGCAAGAGGATGAGAGGCTCGAGGGAGGGAGAACCACGCGATGACCAGGGATCAGGGAACTGACAACGAAGGGGTGATCCAGAGCCTCGTGTCCGGTGTGCCCGGCTTCGACGCCGTGGTCGGTGGCGGTTTGCCGGAATACTCATTCAATCTGATCGCAGGCGGTCCGGGGTCAGGCAAAACCACGCTCGCGCAGCAGATCGTCTTCGCCAACGCGACGGTAGAGCGGCCCGCGATCTACTTCACGGTGCTCGGCGAGCCGACGCTCAAGATGATCCGTTACCAGCGGAGGTTCCGCTTTTTCGACCCCGACAAGGTCGGGACAGCCGTGCAGTACGTCAATCTCAGCGAAGAAGCGCTCATACACGATTTGAGCGATGTCCTCGAGCGTATAGTGACCGAGGTCGAGCGCGTCAAGCCGGGAATCGTGATCGTGGACTCGTTTCGGACCATCGTATCGCGTCCACAGGAGCAAATGTCCGCGACGGCGATGCGGCTCGAGCTTTTCGTTCAGCGCCTGGCCCTTCACCTGACGTCCTGGGAGGTGACCTCTTTCCTCCTGGGCGAGTACACCGATCAGGAGCACCGCAACCCGGTCTTCACGG
>JANNOC010000402.1:0-4257 GCA_031398865.1 Gemmatimonadota bacterium
CCCGCGTACTCGAGCGCGAAGCGCTCCGGGAGGTTGAAGTCCAGCTGCACCGTGGGACCCTGCCACTTTCGGCCGATGGCATCAATGAGCTTGAAGTCCAGCTTGGGCCCATAGAACGCGCCGCCGCCCTCGTCCACCTCGTACGGCAGTGCGCGCCGCTCCAGTACGGTCCGCAGCGTGGCGATCGCCGCGTTCCACGTCGCCTCGCTGCCCAGCGCGTTGGGCGGACGCGTGGCGAGCTCCACGGTGTAGGGGTAACCGAAGACGGCGAGCATCTCGTGCACTAGGTCGAGGAGCCGCTCGAGCTCCGACTCGGCCTGCGCCTCCGTGCAGAAGACGTGCGCGTCATCCTGCGTGAAGCCGCGCACGCGCAGCATGCCGTGCAACACGCCACTGCGTTCGTACCGGTACACGGTGCCGAATTCGGCGTAGCGAATGGGAAGATCGCGATACGAGCGCGGCTTCGACTGGTAGATGCAGATGTGTCCCGGGCAATTCATCGGCTTTGGGCGGTACATCGCGCCTTCGACGTCGATCGCGGCGAACATGTTCTCCTTGAAGTTCTCCAGATGCCCGGAGATCTGGAACAGTTTTTCGCTCACGAGATGCGGAGTGTACACCAGCTCGTACCCGTGCCGCAGGATCAGTTCGCGCTCGAAGTTCTCGATCTCGTTGCGCACCACGGCCCCGCGCGGGTGCCAGAGGATGAGCCCCGGTCCGACGCGCGGATCCGTGGAAAAGAGGTCGAGCGCGTGCCCGAGCGTCCGATGGTCGCGGCGCTTCGCCTCCTCGAGGCGATGGAGATGCGCGTCGAGTTCGTCCTTGCGGAAAAACGCGGTCGCGTAAATGCGCTGCAGCATTTGCCGCCGCTCGTCGCCGCGCCAGTATGCGCCAGCCGTGTGCAGCAACTTGAAGTGTTTGAGATACGACGTGTCGGGCACGTGCGGGCCGCGGCACAGATCCATGAACGGCCCGTCCGTATAGGTGGAGATGACCTCGTCGTCCCCCAGTTCTCCGAGGCGCTCGAGCTTGAGTGGGTCGCTGGCAAAGCGCACGAGCGCCTCACGACGATCCACTTCCTCGCGCACGAAGGGAAACTTTTCGGCGATCACCTTGCGCATCTCGCCTTCGAACGCGGCCAGATCGTCCGGGGTGAACGGCGTGCTGACCTCGAAATCGTAGTAGAAGCCATCGTCGATCGCCGGACCGAATCCGATCTTCGCGTCGGGTCGCAGACGGCGCACGGCCGTTGCGAGAATGTGCGCCCCGGAGTGCCGCAGCACCCCGAGCGCGCGCGCATCCTTCTCGGTGAGTACCGTGAACGCGCCGCTCTCACGCAACGGCGTCATGAGATCACGCAGCTCGCCGTCCACGGTGACCGCGATCGCATCGCGCAGTAGTCGCGCTCCGATGGACGCGACGACATCGCGCGGCAGCGTTCCGCTCGGCACCTCGCGCACCGATCCATCCGGGAGCGTCAGCGTTACCGGCTCCTGTCCCACCGCTATCCCATCGTTCATGGACGCACGTGCCCTAACTCAGGAGCGGAATGATGCGGTCGTCGTACCTGAAGTACAGGTACACGCCAGCAACGACAACAAGCGCGATCAACGTCCAGAGGATGAGCCGACCGCGCGGAATGTCGTCGTCCTGCGGCGGTGTGGGCGTCGTCATGACACGCTCTGCGTCGGTTGAGAGGTGGCCTTTTTCTTGCACCCCGAATCGCCTACTATTTCAGTGTAAGCTATCCGTCCGCAACACCCTCCGCCACAAGGTTCAGCCATGTCCAGAGTCACGTATCACGACGAGGAAAGCACGTCGGGCGGGCTGATGCTGCTCGCGACGGGCGCCATCGCCGGTGTCGCCGCGGGAATATTTCTCGCCCAGAAGTTCGGCGGATTCTCTGGACTCGCCGCGCGGCTCCGCGACCGGTTTGGCGCCACGGAGGTACTCGATGAATTCGATCTCGAGGAGGATGATCTCATCGAGGAGTATGCGGCGGGAGACATCGTGGATGATTTCGACGACGACGTGGACGAAGACGACCGCGAACTCGAAGAGCGCGTGCTCGAAGCGTATCGGCACGATCCCATCCTGGGCGAACGCGCCGTGGATATCGGTGCCATTGGCGACGGTGTCATCGAGTTGACGGGCTGGGTGCACAGCGACGACGAAGCGGACCACGCGGTGACGCTTGCGCGCGGTATTGTGGACGTGACGACGGTTGTGAACCGTCTTGCCGTGCGCGACGACGAGTCACTGTACGAGCGCAACGCGCTCCGGTACGCCAGCGGCGACCCCGCATTCACCGAGGCCCACTGGGAAGGACAGGGCGTCGGAACGGGGCGGCGGCGTCAGGGCAGCTCAGCGGAAATCGACCGCCACGAAGATCCCAAAGGTCCGCTCGAGGATCGCTGGCAGAACGAGGCGGAGGCACTGCGCGCCGCGGCGGAAGAGACGGATGGCATCGCCGAACGCAGGCGCCGCGCGAAGAAGGCCGCGCGTGTCGGACGCGCGGGTGGCGCGCCCATCGCTCCCGGTGGTGTTCCGAAGGCAGACCATGTGACCGATGCGGTGTCGGACGACCCGGGGAGTCGCGCGGACTGACGGTGACCGCCGCGCCGTGGCGGCCGGTGTGAGATCGAGGTGTGGGGTGTCAGTGGGTGTAGTCGTCAGTCAGCTCTGGTGGCATTTTTCTTCACCCGACTACTGATAACTGATCACTGACGACTGACACCTCGCTTTTTCCTCGTCCATTCCACCGGCGTCAGCCAACGCCTCGTTGTATCTTGCCTCCTCATGACGACTGTACGCGAGGAGCTCCCACCGCTGTACGATTTCGCGACGACGGAGCGCGATCTGTACGCGCGCTGGATGGACGCGGGCGTTTTCACGGCGCGCGCGGATCGCGTGGACGCCGCGCATCCCGCGTTCGTGGTTCTCATGCCCCCGCCCAACGTCACGGCGGTGCTGCACGTCGGGCATGGCCTCAACAACACCGTTCAGGATGTGCTCACGCGCTGGCGGCGCATGTGCGGGGACGAGGCGCTCTGGGTGCCCGGCACCGACCACGCTGGCATCGCGACGCAGAACGTGGTGGAAAAGCTCATCGCGAGCACCGAAGGCCGCTCGCGATTCGATGTTGGACGTGACGAGTTCTTTCGGCGGACGGAGGCGTTCGTTGCCGACACCGGTGGCGTCATCCTGCGGCAGCTCCGCGCCATCGGCGCGTCCGCCGACTGGACGCGCACCGCCTACACCCTGTCGCCCCCGCTGTCACGCGCGGTGCGCGAGGCCTTCGTCCGCTTGTACGAGAAGGATCTCATCTATCGGGGGCACCGCGTCATCCACTGGTGCCCTCGTTGTCTCACCTCGCTGAGTGACGAAGAGGCGGAATTCGCCGACGAAACGGGCTCGCTGTACCACATTGCGTATCCCGTGACGGGAGACCCATCGCGCGCGTTGGTGGTGGCGACGACGCGCCCCGAGACGATGCTCGGCGACGTCGCGGTCGCCGTGAATCCCGCGGACGAACGGTATGTGGACCTCATCGGCCGCACGGTGACGCTCCCGGTTGTCGGGATCGAGATTCCCATCATTGCCGACGAATACGCCGATCCAGCGTTTGGCACGGGAGTCGTCAAGATCACTCCCGCGCATGACGCCAATGACTTCGAGGTCGGCCGGCGACACGATCTGCCGATGCCGGTGGTGATCTCCGAGACGGGGACGATGCATGCGGATGGCAGCGATGCCGCCCGCGTGCCGGCCGAGTTGCGCGGCGTCGATCGCTTCGAGGCACGCGATCGTATCGTCGCCATGCTGCGCGCGGGCGGCCAGCTTGTGAAGGTGGAGACGCATCAGCACGCGGTGCGGCACTGCTACCGCTGCGACACGGTGGTGGAGCCGCGGCTCTCGGATCAATGGTTCGTGCGGATGACACCGCTCGCGCGTCCCGCGCTCGACGGGCTGCGCGCCGGCGAGCTCCGGATTCTGCCGGAGCGGTGGGAAGCGGTGTACGTGAACTGGCTGGAAGGGATCCGCGACTGGAATATCTCCCGGCAGCTGTGGTGGGGACATCGCATTCCCGTCTTTTATTGCACGGCATGCGACTGGAGCGCCGCGCTGCGCGAGGATCCCGCAGCCTGCCCGGACTGTGGCGGTTCCGTGCGCCAGGACGACGACGTCCTCGACACCTGGTTCTCCTCGTGGCTGTGGCCGCTTTCGACGTTAGGCTGGCCTGACGAGGCAGCACCC
>JANNOC010000757.1:0-2546 GCA_031398865.1 Gemmatimonadota bacterium
AGCAGCGACCAGATCTTGTGGCGACTGCCTTATGTCACACACCCATGCGTCCTCATCGGGCGATGGCTCCTCGAGTGTGGCGAATTGGCTTTCCAACAGAGATGGATGCATGAAGTGGCCGCGCCGGCCGGCGAGGCGCTCGGCTATCAGTGCTCGTGGGCCCCGGAGAAATACGAACTGCAGCTCGCGCGCTTCGGCGCGAAGGACGTCCCGATACGATCGCTTGAGCGCGGAGCAGGTCATCACCAGCCCGGTGCCGGCGTCCTTGGACTCGCGGGTTCGTGCGGCCAGCGAACGAAGCCATTCCACGCGGTCGTCGTCGGTGAGCGCAACGCCACGCGACATGCGCTGGACGTTTTCGGCGGGGTGATACTCATCTCCTTCAACGAAGTCGATGCCGAGCGCGCGGGCGAGTTGGGCACCGATCAAGCTCTTGCCGGAGCCGGAGACTCCCATGACGACGTAAAGGCCTCTGTTCCTCGTTAGGCGGAGCACGCGACGAGCAAGGGGAACACGCTAGGGATTGCTATACGCGCGTACATAGTCCACCACCATTTGCTGCGGGAACGTCGTCGACGCGTCCGGGTCGCCGGGCCAACCTCCGCCCACCGCGACGTTGAGCAACAGAAAAAAGGGATGATCGAACACCCACTTCGTCCCGGGCGGGAGATCGGCCGGCGTCATCCGATGATACTGCCGCCCGTCCACGTACCAGCGGATCTCGTTCGGCCGCCATTCGACGGCGAAGACGTGAAAGTCGTCCGCGTAGGCTCCACTCAACAATGTGTCGGCCCGGCTGATGCCGTCGGCGCCAGAATATCCCGGGCCATGCAGCGTACCGTGCGCGACGGCCGGCTCGCGTCCGATGTGTTCCATGATGTCGATCTCGCCGCTCTGTGGCCATCCGATCGCATCGATGTCCGCGCCGAGCATCCAGAAGGCGGGCCAGAGTCCCTGCCCGCGTGGGACGCGGATCCGTGCCTCGAAGCGACCGTATGCCTGCGCGAACAGTCCCTTGGTTTTAAGTCGCGTCGACGTGTAGAGACATCTTCCGTACCAGCACGCGTACGCGGACGACGACGGCTCGGCGCGCGCTGTGATCACCAGGTGGCCATCGCCGTCCAACGCAACGTTCTCGGCGCGCGTCGTGTAGAACTGCCGCTCCTGGTTGCCGAAGCCATGTCCGCCGGTGTCCGCGACCCACTTCGCGCGGTCGAACGACGCGCCCGCCGGCCCGTCGAACGCGTCCTCCCAGACAACAGCACTCGGCGATGGCGAGAGATCGGCACACGCGGCGACCGCCAACAGGGCGAAGGGAGCCAGTTTCACGTTATTCACGATGTCGCCTCCTCGAGGCTGAACGGCCAACTGTTGGTGCTCCAGGACCAGAGCAGGAACGCCAGGCATCCGAGGGCCAGCACGCCCACGCCGAACAGTATCACCCTTAGCTGCGTGGTGGCGAAGACGAAGATCCACCCCAGCACCGCCACCAGCGCCGGGAGCGGATAGAGCCACATGCGGTAGGGGCGCGGCATGTCCGGTGCGTGCCGGCGCAGTAGCATCAGGCCGAAGGCCTGTCCCATGAACTGCACCAGGATGCGGGTGACGATCAGTGCGTCAATGACCGTGCCTAGCGAGAAGAAGCCCGCCACGATCGAGATCGCCCCCAGCACGAGCAGCGAGATGTAGGGGAAGTCCTTCGTCGGGTGCAGCCGGCCGAAAGCGCGGAAGAAGTAGCCGCTTTGCGCCGCCGCAAAGGGGATGCGCGAGTACCCCAGCAGCAGCGCGAACACAGACCCGAACGCGGTCCAGAGCACCAGCAGCGTGAAGATCGTTGCCACGCGCGAGCCGTAGATCTTCTGCATGAAGACCGAGACGACGAAGTTCGACTCCGGGTGCGCGGCAGCCGGCACGAACTCGCGCCACGGCACCGTACCGATGATCGAAAGGTTGATCCCGATGTAGATGGTGGCCACCGCGGCGGTGCTGATCAGAATCGAGCGCGGAATGACGCGGCCCGGGTCGCGCACCTCGTCGCCGATATAGCAGACGTTGTAATAGCCCAGGTAGTCGTAGATCCCGATGCGCGCGGCAGCGCCCAGCCCGAGGAAAAAGCCCAACGAGAAGTTGAACGCGCCCGGCGGAAAATCGAAGGCGATACGCGGATCGAAGTGCATGGAGCCCGTGACGATCACCGCAAGCACCGTGACCAGCGTGCCGACCCAGAGCGAGATCGTGATCCTGGCGATCGAGTGGATGCGACGGTACAGCAGCGCGATGTTGACCAGCCCCACAACCGTAACGAGCACGATCGCGTCGGCGCGCGTCATTCCCTTCCAGATGTAGCTCGTGTAAGCGGCGAAGCCGATGTACCCGGAGGCGATCTCGAGCGGCCCACTGAGCATGAATTGCCAGACGAACAGGAACGCCATCAGCCGCCCGAACCGCTCACGCCCGAACGCCTCGCGCAGGTAATGGAACGAGCCGCCCGACCCCGGCATCGCCGCGCCCAACTCGCTCCATACCATCCCGTCGCAGATCACGAT
>JANNOC010000760.1:0-4062 GCA_031398865.1 Gemmatimonadota bacterium
GAAAATGATCGGGGCGATGATGGACTTGATCATTCGCAGGAAGATGTTCGACAGCGGCCGCAGCGATTGCGACGCTTCGGGAAAGAAATACCCGATCGCGGTTCCGATCACCATCGAGATCAGAATCCACTTCGTCAGCGAGATTTTGCGCAAGAGTCTCAGCATCGTCAGCTAGGATTCGGTGGCGGCGGATCGGGAACCAAGAGCGGAGAACTCATCGAACGCCGGAATCACTTTCAGCCGGTGGCTGAGACGCCGCCGTGTGGCGAAGCACCGAATGCCGGACTCCGTACGCCAGATACAGGAGGATGCCGATAAGCAGCCACCATCCGAAGCGTACCCACGCCAGGTGGGGAAGTCCCGCCATGACGAATATGCACGCGGCCGCACCCGCGGGGGCGACGACCCAGACGAACGGCACACGAAATGGACGCGGCCGCTCCGGCTCTCTCACGCGCAACACGAGCACGCCGATGCAGACCAGCGCGAAGGCAAACAACGTTCCGATGTTCGTGAGATCGTACGTCGCGGCATCGTCCGCGACCAGGGCCCCGAGCGCGACGAGCAGCCCGGTCACCATCGTCGTGATGTGCGGCGTCCGGTATTTCGGGTGCAGCTTGCCTGCCCACCGAGGAAGCAATCCGTCACGCGCCATCGCATAGAAGATGCGCGGCTGCCCATACTGAAACACGAGGAGCACGGCCGCCATGGACACAACGGCGCCGAGCGAAATGATCCAGCTAAATGCATTCAGCCCCGCGACTTCGAAGGCGTGGGCCAGCGGGTCGGACGATTTCAGTTGGGCGTACGGAATGAGACCCGTCGCCACGGCCCCGACGATGACATAGATAACCGTGCACACGGCGAGACCAACCAGAATGCCAATCGGCAGATTGCGCTGCGGATTGCGCGTTTCCTCAGCCGCAGTCGAGATAGCATCGAATCCGATGTAGGCGAAGAACACGATAGCCGCCGCCTGATGGATGCCGCGGAAGCCGTTCGGCGCGAAAGGAGTGTAGTTCGCCGTGTCGACGTGCATCGCCCCAACCACCACGAAAATGGCCAGCACCGCGAGCTTCACGATCACCATCCACATGTTCACACGCGCGGACTCCTTCACGCCGATCAGGAGGAGCCACGTGATGAGCATGACGATCAGGAACGCGGGCAGATTGATGAGCACCGGCACGTCACCAAGGCGCGGCGCCGTCTCGAGCAGCGAGCGGACGACGGGATCGCTGCTCGCATGCACGTTCCAGTATCCGTGGGTCAACCACCCGGGTAATTGAAACCAGGGGGATATGAGCGAATTGAAGTACCCGCCCCAGGCGATCGCCACGGCGACGTTGCCCACAGCGTACTCGAGAATGAGATCCCACCCGATAATCCAGGCGATCAGCTCCCCGAGCGTCGCGTAGGAATACGCATACGCGCTCCCCGCCTGCGGAATCATGGACGCCAGCTCGGCATAACACAGTGCCGCAAGTCCGCAGACCACGCCGAGGAGCAGAAACGACAGCACCAGCGCCGGACCGGCGCCGTACCGCACCACTTCGCCACTCGGCAGGATCTCCCCCGCGGCCGCGGTGCCGAGTGTGGAGAAGATCCCCGCCCCGATGACGGCACCGATGGAGAGCATGACGAGATCGCCTGCCCCGAGCAGCCGCTTCATCCCGCCGGTGTGCGTTCCGTCGAGCAGCTGTGCGATCGGCTTGCGCGCGAACAGCGAGGAAACCGCGCCGCCCGGCTTGGGTTCGAACGATCCCATGCGAGTCGAGAAAGGGTGGATCGTTCGCGTCAGCGAGTAACTGGAGCCGCCTGGGGCGTGGACGCCTCGTGGCCGCGCGCGGCAATGGCGCCGATGCGCATGCCATAGAACGAGCGGTGCACGAAGAACACCGAGATTGAAAAGAAGACGGCCGCCAGAATAGTCGTGAGCATGCCTCCCTCGGCCCGCAACGACACCGCGAGCTCCACGGCGAGCAAACCGAATAACGTCGTGAACTTGATGATGGGGTTGAGTGCGACCGACGACGTGTCCTTGAACGGATCGCCGACGGTGTCCCCCACCACCGTCGCGGCGTGCAGCGCGGTGCCTTTCTGCTTCAACTCGACTTCGACGATTTTTTTGGCGTTGTCCCACGCGCCGCCGGCGTTCGCCATGAAGATCGCCTGAAAGAGGCCGAACAGCGCGATGGACACCAGGTAGCCGATGAAGAAGTACGGCTCGATGAAGGCGAAGGCGAGTGTCGAAAAGAAAACGGTCATGAAGATGTTGAACATGCCTTTTTGCGCGTATAGAGTGCAGATCTCAACGACCTTTTTGCTGTCCGCCACCGATGCTTTCGTAGCGCCGTCATCCAGCCGGATATTCGCCTTGATGAACTCCACCGCCCGGTATGCGCCGGTTGTCACAGCCTGCATGGACGCCCCGGTGAACCAGTAGATCACCGCCCCGCCGGCGATGAGGCCGAGCAGGAACGGCGGATGCATGAGCGACAGGAACTGCATGAACTCGGGCTTCAGGCCCTGCGTCAACACGACGATGATGGAAAAGATCATCGTCGTCGCGCCGACGACGGCCGTGCCGATGAGGACGGGCTTCGCCGTCGCCTTGAAGGTGTTGCCAGCGCCGTCATTCTCCTCGAGCAGGTGCTTCGCGGTCTCGAAGTTTGGGTCGAAGCCGTAGTCGCGCTTGATCTGCTCGCGCGCGCCCGGGAGCTGCTCGATTGTCGAGAGCTCGAACACCGACTGCGCATTGTCCGTCACCGGCCCGTACGAATCCACGGCGATGGTCACCGGCCCCATGCCCAGAAAGCCGAACGCGACCAGGCCGAACGCGAAGACCGCTGGGGCGATCATGAGTGCCCCAATCCCCAGAGTACTGACTCCGTAGGCGACGGCCATCAGGCCCATGATCGCCATGCCAAGCCAATACGCGCTGAAATTCCCCGCCACCAGGCCGGACAGAATGTTGAGCGACGCACCGCCTTCGCGCGACGACGTCACCACTTCCCGCGTGTGCGTGGACTCGGTGGAGGTGAAGTTCTTCACCAGCTCCGGGATGATCGCGCCTGCGAGCGTCCCGCACGTAATCACTGACGACAATTTCCACCACAGCGATCCGTCGCCCAGATCGGGAATAATGACGTAGGAGACCGCATAGGTGATCACAACCGACACGATGGACGTGAGCCATACCAACGAGGTGAGCGGCGCTTCGAAGTTCATTTTGCTCACACCGGCATACTTCGCCTTGGCGACCGCTTCGTTGGCGAGATACGAGATGCCGCTCGCGACAATCATCATGACGCGCATCACGAAGATCCAGACGAGCAGCTGCACCTGGACGGTCGCGTCGGGAACCGCCAGGAGAATGAAAGAGATGAGCGCGACGCCGGTGACGCCATACGTCTCGAAGCCGTCCGCGCTGGGACCGACCGAGTCGCCAGCATTGTCCCCCGTGCAGTCGGCGATCACACCGGGGTTGCGCGCGTCGTCTTCCTTGATGTTGAAGACGATCTTCATGAGATCGGAGCCGATGTCCGCGATCTTCGTGAAGATGCCGCCGGCGATGCGAAGCGCCGCCGCGCCGAGTGACTCGCCGATGGCGAAGCCGATGAAGCACGGACCGGCATAGTCTCCCGGGATGAACAGGAGAATGCACAGCATCAGGAACAGCTCCACGCTGATCAGCAGCATCCCGATACTCATGCCCGCCTTGAGCGGGATGGCATAGCAGGGGTACGGTTTCCCCTTGAGGCTGGCAAACGCGGTCCGGGAGTTCGCGAACGTGTTGATCCGGATCCCGAACCACGCGACGCCGTAGCTGCCCGCGATGCCGATGAGGCTGAAGAGCAATATGATGGCGACTTTCATCGCCTCGAAGTGCAGCAGGACACCGAAGTACAGGACGATCACGAGGCCGATGAACACCTCGAGAATCAGAATGAACTTCCCCTGCGTCACCAGATACGTCTTGCACGTCTCGTAGATCAGCTCCGAGACCTCGAGCATGGACGCGTGCACCGCCATGCGCTTGAGTTGCGTGTAGATCACGAG
>JANNOC010000019.1:0-2714 GCA_031398865.1 Gemmatimonadota bacterium
GGCTGCCGAGATTCGCGGTGCGCGTCGCACGCGCCGCGTTGATCGTGCGACGCCAGGCGCGCGCGTGGTCCTTGCTCGTTAGTGCCTGTACGGGCGCATCGGTGAAATCTGCGTCGCCGAGACGCGCATTGCGGTCCACGAAGGCACGCTGCAGCGCGGAGGCCATCAGGTGCGTGTACGCCGCGCTCCCGAACGGCGGGAGAACCGGATAGGTCTCCAGGATGTTGAGCGTCTCGATGGTCGTCGTGCCGCCTGACGAGGACGGGGGCATCGCCAGGAGCGAATAGCCGCGGTATGTACCGCGCAGCACCGGCCGCCAGATCGGCCGGTAGACGGCGAGGTCGGCGGCCGTGATGAGACCGCCGCCGCGCTGCATCTCCGCCACGATGGCGTCGGCCACGGGACCGGCGTAGAATCCCCGCGCGCCCTCCGCGGCGATGCGCCGCAGCGTGCGCGCGAGCGCGGGCTGCACGAGACGCGCGCCGCGCGCCGCGCGGCAGGGGCTCCCCGTTAGGCAGAAACGCGCTCGCCGCGGCGAAGCGGACAAGCAGCTCGCGGCTCCCGCGGAGCGACTCGTGCAACGCGCTGTCCACCACGAATCCGTCTTCCGCGAGACGGATCGCGGGCGCCAGGACCGCGGCGAGGGGAAGCGAGCCATGCTTCTCCGCGGCCGCGACCAAACCCGCGACTGCGGCCGGCACGCCAGCTGAGCGGTGGCCGATTCGGCTGCCATCCGTCGCGACGCCGGTCGCATCCACAAACATGTCGCGCGTGGACGCCATCGGAGCGGTTTCACGGTAGTCCAGAGCGTCCGTCCGCCCGTTGGCGAGGCGGATGACCATATAGCCACCGCCGCCGATGTTGCCCGCTTCCGGATACGTTACGGCCAGCGCGAATCCCACCGCGATGGAGGCGTCTACCGCGTTCCCGCCGCGTCGCAAAATCTCGAGCCCCGCCTCCGTTGCCAGCGATTCACTGGACACGACCATCGCGGCCGGTGCATGCTTCGCGCTCTGCGTGTCGCGGAGCCGCCAGTCGGCGGGAAAGGTGGGGCTCTTCCACTCGGCCAGGGTATCGCTCCGAGGGCCGCTTCCCGGAACACACGTCGCGATCGCGGTGATCAGCGGCAGCGCGATGAGCGCGCGCGCGACCCCGTCGCGCACTCTCACCGGCCGAAACCTCCGCGACGCGCACCGAGGCCCATCCGCACGCCAATACGTGTGACGCGCTGCGACGACGTCGTGCCAGCGTCGTTGCCAAGCCCCTCTCCCTGATGCACGACGATGCCATAGTCCTGCACCAGCGTGAAGCGAAAACGCGGGTTCATCGAGTATCCGAAGCCGTAGCCTATGGTGAAGGCCAGATCCGTATCGCTCTCCGGCGGCAGCGCGCTCCCGCCATCGTCGGTCACGAAGTCGCGATAATGCGTGACGCCGGCCGACACCTCGATCACCTGATGCAGGCCGTCGCCGCCGCCGATGTGAAAGAGGCCGCCGAGCGACATGACTTTCACGTGCGCATCGCATGGCTGACACTCAGGAACCGGTCCGCCAATGCCGTCAAGGCCGCTGAAGTATCGCATCGGCACGTTAGCGTACGAGCCGACGACGCCGAACGCGGCGCCGCCGCGCATGGCCAGCTCCAGCGAGCCGCGTAGCGTTAGAGCGGAGCTGCGGCTGAAATCCCATGCCGTGTCCGTGCGTCCGTCGAGCACCGTCTGTGCCTGAAACAATCCGGGCGAGAAGGACACCCACAGGACGGGCTCGCCGCCTCTGGGCGGGCGGATGATTTGAGCTTCGACTGGCGCGGCGGCGCATGCGAGGCACGCCGCGAGAGCGATGCGTTTCATCTGGCTCCGGGAAGAAGGAGGTTCGCGCGCGTTGCTGCGCGCCAGGGCGCGGGCTCGCCTTGCGATGATCGTTGAGCGACGGATAAGTTAGCCGCTATGCAAGGCGGCTGTCAGCTGTTGGCCGGTGCCGATGTCTGCCAGTGGACAGCCTGTCGCCACGAGCCGGGAGCCCACAGCCGCGTCGCATGTCTCACGCCCTCGACCCCCGCTTGACGGAGCGTCGTAATCCGCGCTCCGCGTCCATCGATCTCGCGTCGCCGCTTGAAATCGCGGATCTCATCGCCGCCGAAGATCGCGGGGTGCCCGACGCGGTCGCCACGCAGCGCACGGAGATCGCGCGCGCGATCGAGTTGGCGGAACTGGCATTCCGCGCCGGAGGACGCCTCTTCTATGTCGGAGCGGGCACGTCCGGCCGCCTCGGCGTTCTGGACGCCAGCGAATGTCCGCCGACGTTCGGATCCGATCCCGAGATGGTGCAGGGCATCATCGCCGGTGGATTGCCGGCGTTGACGCGCGCGCAGGAGGGCGCGGAAGACGTGCGCGAGCACGGCGCCGCGGCCATGGATGAACGCCAGGTTGGCGCGCGCGACTTCGTCGTCGGCATCGCCGCGTCAGGCACGACGCCGTACGTTGGCGGCGCGCTGGCGCGCGCGCACGAGCGTGGCGCACGCACCGCGATCGTGGCGTGCACGCCCCCGCCTGACGACGTGATCGCGGTCGTCGACGTCGCCATCGTTCCGATCGTCGGCCCGGAAGTGCTGACCGGCTCCACCAGGATGAAGGCGGGCACGGCGACCAAGCTCGTGCTCAATACCATCACGACTGGTGCGATGATCCGACTGGGAAAGACCTACGGCAACCTCAT
>JANNOC010000075.1:0-2172 GCA_031398865.1 Gemmatimonadota bacterium
GCGTCCGAACGGCGCCCGGCTCCACATGATGCGGTAGTTGTCCAGCGTCGCCCGATCCGGGATCAGCGCCAGCGTGCCGAACTCCAGCGCCGGCTTCAGCGTGCTCGACGCCATCCACAGGAACGGGTAAATGAACGTCACGGCGGCCATCGTCAGCGCCGCATACAGCGCAACTCGTCCGAGCGGTTTCATAAAGCCTCCGCCTTGCCGATGACACGCCGCTGCAGGGCCACCACGATGCCGATGATGATCGCCAGCGCCACGCCAATGGTCGCCGCGTATCCCATTTTCTGATAGGAGAACGCATTCGTGTACATGTACAGCACCACCGAGAACGTTCGACGCAGCGGTCCTCCTCCTGTCATCACGTAGGGCTCGATGAAGAGCTGGAAGCCGTTGATGGTCGAGAGGGTGACGACGAGGATCGTCTGCGGCAGCAGCATCGGGAGCGTCAGATGCCGGAAGCGCTGCCACGCAGTGGCGCCATCGAGCTCGATCGCCTCCTGGCAGCTTCGCGGAATGTACTGTAGCCCCGCGAGGTAGATCACGACGTAGAAGCCGACATTCTTCCAGGTGACCATCACCGCGATCGCGGGCATCGCCAGCGACGGATCGGTGAGCCACGGAACCGGCGGTATCCTGATCTGCCCGAGCAGGTTGTTGATGAGCCCGACATCAGTCGCGTACAGCGCGTTCCAGAGAATGGCCACCACCGCGCCCGAGATGACGACGGGCAGAAAGAACGTCGCTCGCCAGAAGGCGCGAAACATCAGCGGGCGATTGAGGGCGAGCGCCAGCGTCAGCGCCGTGGCGATCTGCAGGGGAAGGTGAATGCCAAGAAAGACGAAGGTGTTCGCGACCGCGCGCCAGAAGCGCGTGTCCTTCGCCAGCAACTGGATGTTGTCGGTGCCGGCGAAGGTGGGATCGGTGACGAGATCCCAGCGCATGAATACGAGCGCGAGTGCGAAGAACACCGGATAGGCGGCGAACGCCAGCAGAAAGATCGTGTAGGGCGCCGACATGAGCATGCCCGACCGCTGCTCAGCGCGCATCGACGATCTTCCTGGCTTCGGCCGCCGCGCTGGATAGTGCCTGCCGCACGGGGACGATGCCGTAGATGCCGGAGGCCTCGTAGGCTTCCGAAATGAGGTCAAAGATCTCCACGATGTCCGGATCGAGATCCAGGTCGCGTGTGCGCTCCACGTGCAGGGCGTACGTCGGGAGGGTCGGCCAGCGCTTCAGTGCCGCGGTGAACCGCGCATCGAACGCGAGCCCGCGCCGGTAGGGAAGCTGGCTGGCTTCCTCGATAAGCAGACGGTCGGCGGCGGGCGAAGTCAGGTACGCGACGAACTGGGCGGCGGCGTTGGCGTGCTTCGTTGTCGAAAAAATCGCGATGCTCCGGAGGTCGGCGAACGAGTAGCGCGCCGAGGGCGAGGCGCTGTCGGCGCTGGGGATGGGAGTGACACCATAGCGCAGGTCCGGTGTTTTGAGCTCCTCCAACTCCGGCAGGAACCAGCAGCCGATGATCTTCATCGCGACCGTGCCGTCCATGAACGGGTCGCGGCCTAACGCGAAGTTGGCTTTGGGCAGCAGTCCTTCCGCGAACCCGCGACGCAGCACCTCGATGGCGGAGACGGCGGCCTCGTTGTCGAAGAGCACCTCTCCGTTCGAGATGAGCGTTCGTCCGCCGGAGCTGGCGAGATACAGCGGGTAGAAATCGTGGAAGCGCTCGTGCCATGTCGTCTTGAGCGGCGCCCAGAGGGCCCACCGATCGAGGCGGCCGTCGCCATCGGTGTCGCGTGCCAGTCGGCGGAACGCCTCCAGCAACTCGCTCTGCGTCTTCGGCGGCCCGATGCCGGCGGCCTTCAGCAGATCGACATTGTACATCAACATCTCGGGATTGGTCTTCCACGGCATCGCGTAGATCCCACCGTCGGGCAACCGCAGCGAGCCGAGCATCGCGGTCGTCGTTCGCTCCGACAGGCGCGCGGCGGTGGGCGCGAGATTGTCGAGTCTGACGACGCCACCGGCGCGCACGAGCCGGGAGAGCAGCGCCGAGGAGACGTTGGACGAGACGTCCGGCGTCGCGCGCGCGACGATTGCGGCGAGCAGCACCACATCGGGGGGCCGCCCCGCGGGGGGGGGGTGGACGCGCACCAGCATGTCGGGGTG
>JANNOC010000085.1:0-2035 GCA_031398865.1 Gemmatimonadota bacterium
CGCCGTCTTTCGCCGGCGATCACGGCCATGATGTACTCAGGTGGCGCTCACTACTTCAGCGAATGCAGACCGATCATGTTGCCCTCCGTGTCAAAGGCCAACACGATGAAACCGTACTCACCAATGGAGAACTTGGTCTTGTGGATGCGTCCTCCACTCTTTGTGACTTTGGCTTCCTCGACCGCGCAGTCCTCGCAACTGAAGTACACCAGCGAGCTGTTTCCGCCTGACGGGACGCCCGGCATCTTCACCAATGCCCCACCCGCTCCGGATTTCTTCATGTCCATGGGGAACGCCCACATTTCGATTCCCGGACTGTTCAGTTTGGCGAGTTTGTGCCCGAACACCCCCTCATAAAACTTCCTGGCTCGTGCCACGTCCTGCACGTAGATTTCGAACCAACCGACAGGATTGAAGTCCATGACGACCTCCTCTTCTGTTCTGAAGTGAGCTGATCGGGATATCGTGATGCTGCGCCGCGTTAGGCCGCGGACTGAGTTGTCGTGCAATTGCATGCGGACCGTCTCGACGCGTCCCCTTATACCAACTCCGCCTCCGCAAAAAAGAACTTCGCTTCCCTCTCCGCGTTCTTGTCCGAATCCGACGCGTGAATCGCGTTCCGTTCCTTCGACTCCGCGTACAGCTTCCGCACCGTCCCCACCTCCGCTTCCGCCGGGTCCGTCGCGCCGATCGCGTTCCGCAGCATCGCAACCGCATCCTCGCGCTCCAGCACGATCGGCATGCAACTCCCCGACGTCATGAACTTGGTAAGCGGCCGAAAGAAGGGCCGCTCGCGGTGCACCGCGTAGAACTCCCCCGCCTGCGCCTCGTTCAGCCGCAGCACCCGCGCCGCCACGATGCGAAAGCCCGCTGCCTCGAGGTGCGCGATCACCAGCCCCGCCTTGCCGCCGCCAAACGCGTCCGGCTTCACGATCGCGAGCGTTCTGTTCCCTGCCATGGTCTAGGATCCTATGAGTTTGCGGACGATGTCTCCGCGAGTGAGCATCCCGACCAGGCGCCCCTCCCGCACGACCGGAACCCGGTCCACGTCCTTGTTGGTCATGATCGACGCGACTTCCGCGAGCGGTTGCTCGGGCGACACGCACAGCACCTGTCGCGTCATGACGTCGCGCACCGCGCGCCGCGCCGTGGCTCCGGTGGGCGACGGGTACTGCCCCGACCCGCTCTGAAGATAGTTGCTCATGAGATGCCGCATCAGCTCGCGCTCGCTCAGCATGCCGATCACACGCCCTTCCCCGTCCACCACGGGGAGTCCACCGACTCCGAAGCGCACCATGTCCAGCGCCGCCTCGCGTAGGGGGAGATCGCCGGTACAGTTGCGCGGGTTCTCCGTCATGATGTCGCGCACCGTGATCTGCTCGGGAAGCTCGACCTCCGCGAAGTGCGGCAGACTCGCGAGCGCGGCGGCGTTAGGCTGCGCGTGAATCGCGTCCACCACATCCGCTTTGGACAAGAGCCGCGCGAAAGCACCCACCACCTGCAGGTATCGAGTCGCCATGCGCGGCGGAGCGACGACGAGCAGAAGGACGCGTGCGCATTGCGTCTCGTCATCTGACAGGTCGCGGCACACGGGCTTGGCCGCGACGCCGAGCGCGACGTGCAGCGCGGACACCGCATCCGTGCGATAGTGCAGCAGAAACGCGCGGTCGCCCATGGCGACGATGTCCTCGACGCGCTCCTCCGCGACCCGCGCGCGCAGCTTCTCGACGTTGGTGACGGCGCCGGCCGCCACCAGGCGCTCGAGTAGTATCCACGCCGCCGCGGTCAGGGAATCCGACTGCAGCGGCACGACCACCCGGTCGGCCGTGACGACGTCCGCCAGTTTCACATGCGCTCGCGCATCAGGGTCACGAAATCCATCGGACGGCGTGCGACGCCCATCCCCGCCGCCTCGAATGCCTGAATCTTCTCGGCGGCCGTACCCGCCGAGCCGGAGATGATGGCCCCCGCGTGTCCCATGCGGCGGCCCGGTGGCGCGGTCTGACCGGCGATGAAGCCGACTACCGGCTTCTTC
>JANNOC010000088.1:0-2271 GCA_031398865.1 Gemmatimonadota bacterium
GATCGCCCATACTCTTGACAAATCCGCGACGGTCACGATCTCGGTGGAGGGATCGATCGTAGTGCCAAGGCTCACACCGCGGCGCAATACCACACCGCTGCGTGGCGACACCACCGTGACCAGCCTGCGCGCCTGCCCCGTGCGCTCGATCTGCCCGATCTCGGCGGCCGTCATTCCGAGCAATTCCAAGCGCGTGCGGCCGGCCTCGAGGGCGGTGCTGCTCAAGCCGCTCTGCGCATGGCGAAGCAGGGTGAGATATTCATTCTGAGAGGCATAGAGGTCTTGCGAGAAAACCGCTGCCAGCGGTTGTCCCGCGCGCACGGATTGCCCCGTGGTGTTTACGTAGAGTTGCTCCAGCCATCCAGAGAATCGCGTGTGCACGTGCGAGATTCGCGCCTCGTCCGCCACGACGGTGGCCACGGCGCGTACAGGTTGCGCAACAGGTTCGACTCTTGCACGCTCGAAGCGCACGCCGAGCCCCTCGAGGCGCGCGCTGTCCACGCTAATTGTTGTACGGGCGGTGGCGGATGGTGTGCTGCCCTCCTTCGGCGGGGACGCTGTGAGTCCCACGGCTGGCTGCCCAAGGTCATGGTGTCTGGAGAATGGCCAGCCGTGCCGGTAGTCTTGCCAGAACAAGATGGTAGCGAGCACGACCGCGACAGTGACAGCGCCCACCGTGGCGACGCGCAGACGGGAACGGAATTCAGGTTTCACCGCGCCGCCTTTCCCTCGTTCGCGGAAGCACGCTCCAGCCGCGCCCATGCGTTCGCGAGTCCTGTATCGGCCATGAGAAGCTCGATGCGTGTATCCCAGAGCGCGCGCGAGGCTTCGATGACGGATACGAGCGTACTGCGTCCCGCCGAGTAAGCCGCGAGCGAAGCCTCGACTGCCATGCGCGCCCTTGGCACGACTTCCTGGCGCAGGGCGTCGGCGAGCGCACGCGCCGCGTTCACACCTTCGCGCGCCGCCGCCGCTTCCCCCTCGACCATGCGCCGCATGGCTTCGAGATCGGCCCGCGCCATGCTCTGCATCGCTTGCGCCTCGGCAACCCCGGCCCGAAGCCGCTCACGCCAAATCGGTATGCTGATACCAATCATGATCATCGCACCCGAACCCTCGGCCATGGTGGAAGCCGGACCCACCCTGAGTGTTGCCATGGGACGGTACATCGCGCGCATCACTTCTATCTCGGCGGAGCTGCGTTCCACCTCCGACGCGCCCGCCCGTAGTTCGGGCCGGGCCGCGAGCGCGGCGCCACGCACCGTCTCCGCAGCGGGGGGTTCCTCGGAACGCGCCCGGTGCTCGATCAGCGGCACAGGCGCCGAAGCAGACCGGCCCAGGCTTACGTTGAGCATCGCTTCGGCCGCACTGATTTCCGCTGTGAGCGTTCGTTTCGTAGCCTGCGTGCGCGCGACTTCGACTTCCGCACGCAGCACTTCCGCTTGGGCACCTTTGCCGCCAGCATAGCGAGCGCTTGCGGAGGCCACGAGCTGGCGAGCCAATCCGAGTTGTTCCTCGACGACGCGTGCCATCGCACGTCGTTCGTGCAGCATGAAAAACGCCAGCTGTGCTTCGAGCGCGACGTCCAAGCGGACGCGATGTGCGTCCGCCTCGGTTCGCCGGGCCTCTGCTTGCGCCGCTCGCCGGCGCTGCCCGCGAATATCCGAGAGCGGAAAGCGCTGCTCGATGCCGATGCTCCAGTCATAGCGCCCGCGCGCCCGCGCATCCTCCATCATGGTGTAGGGATAGTGATCGATGGATGGCGATATCATCGGGTCCTCTAGCGCCCCCACGATAGCTGGGCGTTGCGCGGCCGCTTTGGCGCGCGCGCCCGCCGCGGTGATCTCCGCTCGCTGCTGCGTCGCAATGCGCACGACATCCGCCAAGCGCAGCGGGGCTGGCAAGTCCTGTGCGAAAACCGGCACACACAGCGCGATGCTCGCGATCGCCGCGAGCCATCGCGAAAGCGCTAAGAGCTTGCGCTTATTCACTCGTCTCCGTCGCGATCTGCCGGTGCAGGGCCGCTAAGGCTTTATTTTCTTGCTCTGCTTTCTCGTATAGCTCCACCAGTGTGTTGCAGTGGCCACGTATTTGAAGCCCTGATCCTCCCCTTCCCCAGTCAGTGCCCGCAAAGCTGTTGCCCATGGCCCGGTGCTTTTCAGCCCGCTTCTTCGATTCTTGCGCCTCCTGTTCGAAGAATTGCGCCAAACCTTGGTGGTCAGTGCGCGTGCGTGCGTTGGTAATCCGTTCCTCCACTTGCGCGTGCGTCGC
>JANNOC010000126.1:0-2153 GCA_031398865.1 Gemmatimonadota bacterium
CCTCAACACGATCGCGGTCGGCAGCAGCAAGTGACCGACGCTACACCTCCCACCGTCGCGGACTTCCCGTCCGGCGACGGTGGCTTCTCCACGCGCATCGAGGGCGCGGCGATCGGCGACCGCATTTACAGGGGCGCGATCCTGTTGTTCGCGCTGTGCGTGCCGCTCCTGCTGCTGTTCGTCGCTATCGAGATTACCACCGCCGCGTGGCCAGCGCTGCGGCATTTCGGCTTTGGGTTTCTCACGTCGAGCACGTGGGATCCCGTTCGCGAGAATTTCGGTGCCGCGCCCGCCATCTACGGCACTCTCGTGTCGTCCTTTCTCGCCTTGATCATTGCGACGCCGCTCGCGATCGGCGTCGCGATCTTCCTGTCCGAGTTCGCGCCGCCCTGGCTGCGGCAGCCGGTCACCTTCCTCGTCGATTTGCTGGCCGCGATTCCCAGTGTCGTGTACGGACTGTGGGCCATTTTTTATCTGGTGCCGCTGCTGCGCACGCACGTCATCCCTTTCCTGCGCGACACCCTGCACCTAGGCGCAACACCGCTGTTCACGGGCCCGGCCTACGGACCGAGCATGCTCGCCGCGGGGCTGATCCTCGCCATCATGATCTTGCCGTACATCTCGGCGGTGTCGCGCGAAGTGCTCCTGGCGGTACCGCGCGCTCAGCGCGAGGCGGCGTTGGCGCTCGGGGCGACCCGCTGGGAGACGATCTGGGGTGCCGTACTGCCGTACGCGAAGTCGGGAATCATCGGCGGCGTCATTCTCGGACTGGGCCGCGCCCTCGGCGAAACGATGGCCGTCACCATGGTCATCGGGAATCGGCATGAGATCTCGGCATCCCTACTCGCGCCCGGATACACGATGGCGTCGCTCATCGCGAACGAGTTCAGCGAAGCCACCACGGACGCGCATCTCGCGTCCCTCATGGCGGTGGGCCTGGTACTTTTTGTCGTGACTCTGGTAGTCAATGCAGTCGCCCGCTGGCTCGTCTGGAGTGTCTCGCGGGAACGCTACCGGTGAGCGTTCCCACCGTTCCCCCGCCGTCGGCGCGACGCCAGCGCCGCGACCGCCCGAGCGCAAGCCAGCGCGTATTCTCGGAGCGTACGGTGCGCACCATTACGCGCCGCAAGATCGTCAACTACATCATGGTGGGGCTGACGTTCGTCGCCGCGATTCTGGCGACGCTGCCACTGCTGTTCATTCTCTTCTATCTGATCAAACAAGGCGCGTCCTCCATCTCGGTGGACTTTTTCACTCGGATGCCGCAGCCCGTGGGGGAAGCGGGTGGCGGGATGGCCAACGCGATCGTCGGCACGCTGATTCTGATCGGGATCGCGACCGGCTTCGGCCTTCCAATTGGGATCGGCGCGGGGTTGTACCTCGCGGAGCAGCGCGGGACGAAGCTGGCCACCGTCGTGCGCTTTCTGTCCGACGTGCTCAACGGGCTGCCTTCCATTGTCATGGGGATCTTCGCGTGGCAGTTCCTCGTCAGGCCGGTGGGACACTTCTCGGCGATTGCCGGCGGGGTCGCCCTCGGGGCCATGATGATTCCCCTGGTCACGCGCACGACGGAAGAAATGATCCGACTCGTGCCCACGTCCCTGCGTGAGGCAGCGCTCGCGTTGGGCTACACCCGCTGGCGCACGTCGCTCTCGATCGTGCTCCGGACCGCGCTCCCCGGCATCGTCACCGGCGCTCTCGTCGCCGTTGCGCGCATCGCTGGCGAAACGGCTCCACTGCTCTTCACTGTCCTTGGAAACACCTTCTGGTCGGTGGAGCTCGGCGAGCCGATCGCGGCGCTTCCCTTGCAGATCTACGAGTATGCGAAGAGTCCTTACGACGAGTGGCATGCCCTGGCGTGGGCCGGTGCGCTCGTCCTCATCGGGATCGTCCTTGTCATCAGTGTCATCGCCCGTTTCGTCACCAGATCCCGATTCGGCCGCGCCGCCGATTAGGGCGCCGCTCACGGCCATACCGACCCCGCCGATCGCGCGCGAGGTCGCGCTCAGCCACGCGTCCAAGGCGACCGATCCCGTGAACGCGTTCTTCGGCGACCTGCACGCGGTGCGCGACGTCGCGCACAAGTTCTACGACCGCCAGGGCACGGCCCTTATAGGTCCATACGGGTGCGGGAAGTCCACGCTGCTGCGCTG
>JANNOC010000190.1:0-2035 GCA_031398865.1 Gemmatimonadota bacterium
ATCGTGAACGCACCCGATGTCCAACGCCTGCGTGTGCGCGGTGACTTCGCCATCGTGCAGACGGCGTTCGGAAGCGGCGGCGGGAATTGCATCATGACGCTCAGCTTCAATCTCGAGCGCGGCGCGGTAAGCGATGTCCGCGTGCGCCAGGCGATCGCCTACGCGATCGACCGCGAACAGATTCAGCGCGACGTGTACTTCGGGCAAGGGCGGGTGGCCGACGCGCCGATCTCCAGCGGACTGACCTGGGCGCACGCGCCCGGGACGCTCGATGGATACGCGCGCAACTCGCAGCGCGCGATCGAACTGCTCGACGCTGCCGGCTACCGGCCGCGTGCCGACGGCGTCCGGATCACCATCGATTTACTGCATTTTCCCACCTTCGGCCGCGTTGGCGAGGTGATACGGCAGAGCCTTTCGAAGGTGGGCATTCGCGTCGTGCAACGGCCGCTCGACCGCGCGGCGTTCGTCGAGGCCGTGTTCGGCAAAAGGGATTTTGACACCAACCTCATTTCCTACTGCAACGGCGCCGATCCCGATTCGGGAGTTCGGCGCATGTACACCTCCGACAACATCGGCAACATTCCCTTTTCCAACGCTGCCGCTTACCGCAACGCCGAGGTCGATCGCTTGTTTGCGTCCGCGGCACAGTCAGATAATTACGGTGACCGTGCCCGCGACTATGTCGCCATACAGCGGATCGTTGCCCGCGATCTGCCGTATTGGTGGCTGGTGGAGACCGTCGTCACGTCGGCGTGGTCGTCCCGGTTCGAGGGTTTTGCGCCATGGTCGGGACAGTTCGCGGAGCGGGCCTCGCTGCGCCCCTGACGGATGAGCGCGCTGGCGTTGGCGGTTCGCGCGACCGCATCCGGCGTGCTGGCATGGCTCGTGATTCAGTCGGCCATCTTTTTCCTGGTGCACGCCGCTCCGGGCGGCCCAGCCGCAGCACTTGCCGGCGACTATGCGACGAAGGAGACGCAGGCGGCGATCACTCGCAGCTTTGCCCTCGATCGCCCAGTTCCCGTGCAGTTTGCTACGTTTCTCCAACGCATGGCGCAGGGTGATTGGGGTATCTCGTACCACTTCCGGAGGCCGGTCGGCGAGTTGATCGCCGAACGTCTGTTGCCCACCTTCGTTCTGATGGCGGCCGCGCTCGCGATCTCGGTGGTCGCGGGGCGATGGCTCGGCATCTGGGCGGCATCAAAATCCTCGGCTGGCACGATCGTGGTCGTCGCCGCCGCAGTGGCGTACGCGTTGCCGGTTTTCTGGATCGGGCAACTCCTGTTGCTGGGCATGGGACTCGAGCTGCGTTGGTTCCCGGTGTCCGGGATCACCGATCCCCGGCACGAGTTGACCGGATGGTCCGTTGGCCTGGACATGTTGTGGCATGCGGCGCTCCCGGTAACCGCGCTGGCCATTCCACAGACCGCGTTTTTTGTCACGATCGCGTTTGCCAAAGCGCGCGAAGAAATCGCCAAAGGTTATGTCCGCGCCGCAGAAGCGCGCGGCATCCCGTTCCGGGCCATTCTGTGGGGCCATGTTGCGCGCAACGTAAGTCCCCAGATCGCGACGGCCGTACTCAATCGGATGGGCATGTTGTTCACCGGCGCCGTACTCATCGAAACGCTGTTCTCCTGGCCCGGACTCGGCCGCCTTTTGGCATCGGCCATTCTGAATCGCGATCATCCGGTGTTGCTTGGTGTATTCGGCCTCATCACCGCCGCGGTGATTGTGAGCAGCATCCTGGCCAACGTCATGCAGGCGCGGCTCGATCCGCGTCTTGGGCTGGAGCGATACGTGCCGTGAACACGGAACGCGACACCTGGGTAATGCGCATTCTGGGCATGTTCGCATTGGCGCTTCCCGTCGCGGCCGCCGCGTTGGCGCCGTGGGTCTTTCCGGCCGACCCGCTGGATACCGCGGGCGCCCCATTCCTGCAGCCCTCGCTGCGGCACCTGATGGGAACCGACGATCTCGGCCGCGACCTGCTGAGCGAGCTGGCATACGGCGGACGCGCGTCGCTCGTGTCGGGCGG
>JANNOC010000201.1:0-2058 GCA_031398865.1 Gemmatimonadota bacterium
CAACGAAGCGCATCACGCGGCGGGGGTGGCTAAGCACCTGGGGACGGACCACACGGAGCTGATGGTCACCGGTGATGATGCGCTCTCTGTGGTACCGAAGCTCGCCGAGCTGTTCGATGAGCCCCATGCCGACGCCGCGCAGATTCCGGCTTACCTGGTGTGCGCGCTGGCTCGTCGCGAAGTGACTGTCGCGCTCTCGGGTGATGGCGGAGATGAAGTTTTCGGCGGCTATGTTCGGTACGTCACTGGCGCGAGCCTGTTGCCGCGAATTCAGCGCATGCCCGCGCCCGCGCGTCGATTGATTGCCAGTGGGCTCGGTTTGTTCTCGTCTGACTCGCTTGCGCGTGCACACCAGCGCATGACGCCCGCATTGCCGATGGTGCTTCGCCAGCTTCGCGCCGGCGAAAAGCTCATGAAGCTCGGTCAGGTGATGGGTCACGACGGCGATGCCGCCATGTATCGTTCGCTGGTTTCCGCCTGGCAGGAACCGCACAGGCTGGTGATCGACGGACATGAGCCGACTTCAGCAGTCGACCGCGTGCTCTCGCAAGCATGGCCGTCCCGCTTGATCGACCGGATGATGTATGCCGATCAGCTCGGCTACTTGCCTGATGATCAGCTCGCAAAGATCGATCGCGTCAGCATGGGCGTTAGCCTCGAGATTCGCGTGCCCTTGCTCGATCATCGGGTCGTCGAGTTCGCCTCGACCTTGCCCACCCGGTTCAAGGTAGCGAAGGGCAAAGGGAAGCTGATTCTTCGGCGGGTCTTGTATCGTCGTGTTCCGGAAGAGCTCATTGAGCGGCCAAAGATGGGATTCACAGTGCCGCTCGCCCAGTGGCTCCGCGGGCCGCTGCGTCCATGGGCGGAGGATTTGCTTTCGGAAGAGGCACTTCGCCGAGACGGAATTCTGCAGGTCGAGCCGATCCGGCGGAGCTGGAAATCCTTCCTCGGGGGCCGTAGCGACAGCGCGCTTGGTCTGTGGTCCGTTCTGGTTTTCCAGGCGTGGCGCCAGCGTTGGCTAGCGTGAGTATTCCCGCTCGCTTGACAGCTTCGGCGTAGAGCGCCACCTGCGAAGCGGCAATCGGGGTTCAGGAAGCGGCGTCCAGGTACACGGCCTCATAACGCCGAATCATTGCCGTGGCGCCGTAGCTCTCTTCAAAGGTCCGCCGTGCCGCCACGCTGTATTTTCTTCGCAGCTCTGGTTGCGCCAACACGTGCGCCAGCTCCGCGGCGAGCGCAGCAGGATCGCGAGCCGCCACCAGCGAACCATTGTCTCGATGGCGAATCACCTTGCTGACGCCCCCAACATCCGAAGCGACCACGGGCGTGCCGGCGGCGAATGCCTCGAGCAACGCCAGGGGCAGGCCTTCGAATATGGATGGCATAACGTAGACGTCGAAGGCGCGCACCAATTCAGGAATGTCCATGCGCACGCCGAGGAAATGCACAAAGTTGGCTAAGCCCAGTTGGTCCGCAGTTCGCTTCAGATGCTCCTCTTGATCACCCGTCCCTGCAATGAGCACTTGCAAACCGGGATACTGCTCGCGCAGCCGTACTACGGCCTGGAGCAGGTAAATCACACCCTTCTGCTCCGTCAACCGTGCGGCCAGCCCAATGACGGGGCCACTGGTTACACCGAGCGCAACCCGCATTGCGGCCACGTCGACGGGTTGCGTAAAGCGGTCACCCTCAATGCCGTTGGGTATGACGGTGATCCGGGAGGGCGAGATCTTCTCGTAGTTGACCAGGCACTCCTTGGTGTGATCCGAGACCGCGACGATCCTATCGAGAAAATAGGAAGCGAAATGTTCGGCAATCATGTAGCGCAGCTTGTCCGGAAAGGCGCGCGCGTGGTCCGTGTGTACATGTCCGCGAACGCCGGATAATCGCGCTGCCGCGAAGGCATCGAATAGCGGGAGTGTGTTGTGCGTGTGAAACAAGTCAATCCGCCGCTTGCGTGCCTCACGGGCCACTTTCCGAAACGCGAAGTAGTCTCCCTTCCCGGGGGCGCCACCGATGTCGACCACCTCGACGTCCATCTGGGCCAATTCCGGCGCG
>JANNOC010000218.1:0-6663 GCA_031398865.1 Gemmatimonadota bacterium
GTCGACGTCGGTGTCCCGTCCTCTTTGGCGGACAGGCTGGGGGTCGTCGGCCGGGTGATCGCCTGCGACGACGCTCAAGAACAACGTTCTCCCGATCTTCGAGCCAGGGCTGGGCGAGCTAGTCGAGAGGAACCAGCGCGCCAAGCGACTCTCGTTCTCCACCGACATCGCGGTCTCCATCGCCCGCGCCGAAGTCGTGTTCATAGCCGTGGGCACCCCGCCCGATGAGGACGGCTCGGCGGATCTTGCGCACGTGCTGGACGTGGCGCGGTCCATCGGAAAGCACATGGCACGTGAGTTGGTCGTGGTAACCAAGTCCACGGTTCCGGTCGGCACGGCAGCCAAGGTCGCGGAGATGGTCGCGTCCGAAGCGCGCTACGCGTTCCATATGTGCAGCAATCCAGAGTTCCTGAAGGAAGGGGCTGCGGTGGACGACTTCATGAAGCCCGACCGGGTGGTAATCGGCGCGGAGAGCGACTTCGCGCGGAGCGCGATGACAGAAATGTATTCGCCCTTCGTGCGCACAGGCCGGCCCATCATCTTTATGGATATCCCCTCTGCGGAATTGACCAAGTATGCAGCGAACGCCATGCTGGCCACGCGCATCTCGTTCATGAATGAGATTGCCAATCTCTGCGAGCGGGTCGGCGCCAATGTGGACCTTGTCCGACGCGGAGTCGGTAGCGATTCCCGCATCGGTCCAGCGTTTCTTTTCCCAGGGCCTGGATACGGCGGCTCGTGCTTTCCCAAGGATGTGAAGGCGCTCGTGAAGACCGCGAAGGACGCGGGAACGCCACTGGGCGTGGTCGCGGGTGCAGAAGTGGCGAATGACCGACAGAAGCGTCGTCTGTTCGAAAAAATAGAGCACGCTTTGGGTGGGTCGGCGAAGGGCGCCCAGATAGCCGTGTGGGGGCTCTCCTTCAAGCCTCAGACAGATGACATTCGCGATTCGCCTGCGCTCGCCCTGATTGACGAACTGCTCGATGCGGGAGCCACAGTTATCGCCCACGATCCGGTGGCCATGCCCGCGACGCAGCGACGCCTGGGCAATCGCATCCGGTATGCCGACAGCAACTACGAGGCGCTGGACGGCGCGGACGTCCTTGCCGTGGTGACGGATTGGAACGAATACCGTCACCCGGATTTTCTGCGGCTCAAGGCGGCGTTGAAGCGGCCTATCGTGGTGGACGGACGCAATCTCTATGATCCCGCGAAGATGCAGCGTCTCGGAATAGACTATCACTCCATCGGGCGAGGCCGACCGTGAGAGTCGTCATCACGGGAGCCGCCGGCTTTCTGGGTTCACACCTCGCCGATCGTTTCCTTGCGGACGGTCACACGGTCGTGGCGGTAGACAATTTTCTCACCGGCAGCGCAGAGAACGTTGCGCATCTACGGGACAACGACCGCTTCACGTTGTTGGAGCAGGACGTCTCAGCCGGCCTGCGCATTAGCGAATCGTGTGACGGTGTGCTGCATTTCGCGAGTCCGGCGAGCCCCGTGGACTATCAGACGCACCCAATCGAGACTCTGCGGGTCGGCTCCCTCGGCACTTTTAACGCGCTCGAGCTTGCGCGGGCGCAGGGCGCGCGCTTCTTCATGGCGTCGACGTCGGAGATCTATGGCGACCCCATGTCGCACCCGCAGGTGGAGACGGATTGGGGCAACGTGAATCCCATCGGCCCCCGCAGTATGTACGATGAGGCTAAGCGCTTCTCGGAGGCGGCGACCATGGCGTACCATCGCGCGCACGGGGTGGACACGCGCATTGTTCGCATCTTCAACACGTACGGACCACGTATGCGTCCGCACGACGGCCGTGTTGTGTCGAACTTCATCGTGCAGGCGCTGGCTGGTGAACCCATCACGATCTACGGCGATGGTTCGCAGACGCGCAGTTTCTGTTACGTGTCGGACGAGGTCGAAGGCCTGTACCGCCTTTTCATGCGGGGCGACAACTTGCCGACGAACGTCGGGAACGCGGAAGAATTCACGATGCGAGAGCTCGCAGACATCGTATTGGAGCTGACGGGGACGACGTCAACCATCGTCCACAAGCCGCTGCCCACAGACGATCCCAGGCAGCGTCGGCCCGACATCACACGCGCGCGCGAAATGCTCGGATGGGAGCCACTCGTTCCGCTGCGCGAAGGTATCACCAAGACTATCGCGTATTTCCAGTCCATTCTGGGCCCTCCACGCGGCGCTGGGCAGAGGCTCCACGCCTGATGCCGGAGCGCCGGGGCGTGTGTCTCCCAGCCGGTGGTTGACCAGGTCGCACGCGCGCGCGAGCGCTTTGCCCTCCGTGACTATCATGGCGCGGTGCTCCTGGTGCAGGAGGCGATCGTCGAAGGGCTGGCGTATCCCGACGCGTACAACCTGCTTGCCCTCTCGCTCGCGCTGATCGACCGGCCCTCCGACGCGCTCGTCGCCTTCGACAAGGCGCTCGCGCTCAATCCCCGCTACGTGGAAGCGCACCTGAACCGCGCGGTCGTCCTGAACAACCTCGGGCGCCTCGAGGAAGCGTCCCTGGGGTTCGCCACGGCGGAGCGCCTCGGCCAGCGAGATGCGTCGGGCTTTCCTGCGCTGGTCGGCAACCGCCTCGCAAACACGCACGCAACGCTGGGGCACGCCTATCGCGACGCGGGCGCCGTGTCCGAGGCGATCGGACAGTACGAGCGGGCACTGGAGCTCCGCCCGGGCTTTGCCGACATCCGGCTCGCACTGGCGCGCGCGCTGCTCGAGGACGGTCGCGTGGCCGATGCGGCCGCGGCGCTCGAGGCGGTGTTGGCGGCGCGGCCCAAAATGCTCGAAGCCATGCTCCTTCGCGGCCTCTCCGCTTATCTTGCGGGGGATCTGGACGGCGCGAGTGCCGTCTGGTCGCGCGCCGCTGAACACCATCCGGAAGAGCCGCGCATCGAGATCTATCGCTCGATGCTCGCGCGCCGCCGCCTGGAGCGGCACGTCTGAACCGTCCGTCTTCTTCCCGGGTACGACACCCGTCATGCGTTCGTTCCGACTGATTCTCATCGCGCTCTTCGCCGTGGGCGGCGTTGCCTGCCGCTCCGGCTTCCAGCTCAAACGGTACACCGACAACGAGGCGCTGTACCGCGCCGCGATGCGCGAGTACGAGCGCGAGCATTGGGAGAACGCCATCGCGGCGTTCGAGAAGCTCACGCTGGAACTCCCCGCGCGTGACACGCTGCTGCCGCGCGCTCACTACCTTCTCGGTCGCAGCCACACCAGGCGGGGAGAGCATCTGCTGGCCGCGCAGAGTTTCGTCCGGGTGACCGAGAGCTTCCCCGATGACACACTCGCGGATGATGCGCTGTATGCCGCGGGCCGCTCCTACGACCGATTGTGGACGAAGCCGGCACTGGACGCGCAGTATGGTCTCGCGGCGCTCAACACCTTCCGGACGCTGCTCGGGATCTACCCCAATTCGCCGATACGCCCCCAGGCGGCAGCGCGGGTCGCGCGGCTGGAGGAGTTGTTCGCGACCAAGGAGTACGAGAACGGGATGCACTACCTCCGACGCAAGGCATACGACTCCGCGATCATCTATTTCAGAGGCGTGATCGAAAAGTATCCCGATGCCAGGAAGGCGCGGAACGCGCACCTCCGGTTGGTCCAGACGTACCGCGCGATCAAGTATCGCGATGACGCAGCCGACGTGTGCCAGTCACTGCAGAAGCGCTATCCATCGGATCCCGAGGCGCGCGAGGCATGCGGACCCTCGCCAGTCGCTGGAGCGAAGCCGGACTCCGCAGCCGCCACGCCGTAGCGTGCGCCTGGGGGTCTTCGGCGGCTCATTCGACCCGCCGCACGTCGGGCATCTTCTCACCGCCGGGGACGCATTCGAGGCCCTCGCGCTGGACCGCATGCTGTTCGTCCCGGCCGGAGTGCAGCCCCTGAAGACGACCGACATGGTGGCGTTGCCGCGGCAGCGACTCGAGATGGTCGCTCGCGCCATTGCCGGCGACGCGCGCTTCGAGCTGGATCCGGTCGAAATCGAGCGGGACGGGTTATCTTTCACGGTGGACACGTTGGAGGCAGTGACGAGCCGGTTCCCGGGCGCCGAGCTCTACCTCGTGGTCGGCGCCGACGTCATTGCCACTTTCGACAAGTGGCGGCACCCCGAGCGGGTGCTGCAGCTGGCGTCCCTCGCCGTGATGCGGCGAGCCGGCACCGGTGATGCGGACGAGTCGTCTGCGGCAGGGCGCACGCTGCTCGGACAGGGAAGCGCACTGCGGTATCTGGACACGCGGCGTATCGACGTGTCGTCCACGGAAATTCGCGCCCGGGTGCGTGCCGGGCGCTCGATTCACGGCTTCGTGCCGGCGTCGGTCGGCGAGTTCATAGCCGCCGCCCGGCTGTACCGCTAGAGGATCCATGCTGAAGAACCTGTTCCGCGGCGTCTTTGGAAACCGCCACGAGCGCGAGAGGCGTCGCGTCCAGCCGATCGTGGATGAGATCAATATCCACTACGGCCGCCTGCACGGCGTCTCCGACCCGGAGCTGCGCTCGCAGACGGACAAGTTCCGCGCGCATCTGCGTGAGCAGACCGCGGAGCTGGAAGCGCGCATCGCCGAGCTCAGAGCGAAGAAGCACGACGCCGCGGACGCGGAGCAGCGCGAGGCGCTGGACGCGGAACTCACGGGTTCCGACGGGCGCGGGGGGCTCGAGCAGGAGTTACGCGACCGGGTCGCCGAGACGCTGGACGAGTTGCTCCCAGAGGCGTTCGCGACCGTGCGCGAGGCATGCCGCCGGTTGCTCGGCACGACCGTGCCCGTGACCGGTCACGAGATGGAGTGGAACATGGTGCCGTACGACGTGCAGCTGATGGGCGGCATCCAGCTGCACGAGGGTCGCATCGCGGAGATGGCGACAGGTGAGGGGAAGACGCTGGTCGCGACGCTGCCGCTGTACCTCAACGCGCTCCCGCGGCGCGGCGCGCACCTCGTCACCGTCAACTCGTATCTCGCACGACGCGATTCCCAGTGGATGGGACACGTCTACCGATACCTGTGGTTGACCGTCGGGTGCCTGGATGACACGGAGCCCGGCACCGAAGAACGGCGCGCCGCGTACGCGTGCGACATCACGTACGGCACCAATAACGAGTTTGGATTCGACTACCTGCGTGACAACATGGTGGTGGCGCTCGACCATCGGGTGCAGCGTCCACACACCTACGCCATCGTGGACGAAGTGGACTCGGTGCTGATTGACGAAGCGCGGACGCCGCTCATCATCTCCGGTCCCGTGGGCAATGAGAACGATGGCCAGTACGCGGAGTTCAACGCGGCGGTCTCGCGACTCGTGCGCCAACAGTCGGGCCTCGTCAACACGCTCATCGGTGAAGCGGAGCGGGCGTTCGAGGTCAACGACACCGACAAGGCGGCGCTGCTGCTGTACAAGGCCCAACTCGGCGGACCCAAGAACAAGAAGCTCCTCAAGGTGTTCCAGGAAACCGGCGCCAAGCAGCTGGTTCAGAAGATGGAGCTGGCGCACATCGGAGACCGAAAGCTTCCGCCCTCCAAGCAGGAGTTTCGCGACCTCGAAGACGATCTCATGTATGTGCTCGACGAACGCGGCCACACGGTGCATCTCACCGACCGCGGGGTGGACTTCATGTCACCATCGGACCATGACGCGTTCGTCTTGCCGGATATTTCGCAATCGGTCCACCACGTGGACCACGATCATGATCTCTCTGCCCAGGAGAAGCTGGACGCGCGCCGGGCGCTCGAGATGGAGTACGCGCTGAAGAGCGAGAAGCTCAACATCATACATCAGCTGCTGCGTGCCCACGCGCTGTACGAGAAGGACGTCAATTACGTCGTGCAGGACGCCCAGGTGCTCATCGTGGACGAGTTCACGGGTCGCACCATGCCGGGCCGTCGCTGGTCCGAGGGACTGCATCAGGCGGTGGAGGCGAAGGAAGGCGTCCAGGTGAAAGGGGAGACGCAGACCCTCGCCACCATCACGATCCAGAACTACTTCCGCATGTACGAGAAGCTCGCCGGCATGACGGGCACGGCAGAAACCGAGGAAACGGAGTTCTTCCAGATCTACGGGCTCGAGGTCGCGGTGATTCCGACCAACCGCATTGTGATCCGCGACGATCGACAGGACCTCGTGTTCAAGACGAGGCATGAGAAGTACAACGCGATGCTGGAGGAAACCGAGCGCCTGCACAAACTCGGGTTTCCCGTGCTGGTCGGCACGGTCAGCGTGGACGTCTCGGAAACGCTATCCCGCATGTTCAAACGCGCGGGTATCACGCACAACGTGCTGAACGCGAAATACCACCAGCGCGAAGCGGAAATCGTGGCCAACGCGGGGCAGCCAGGCGCTGTGACGATCGCCACGAACATGGCGGGTCGCGGCACCGACATCAAACTCGGAGCGGGCGTCACCATCGCAAAGCCCTCCACCGTCAAGGATGCGGACGGCAAGGACGAGGACATCGAGGAATGCGGCGGGCTGCACATCATCGGATCGGAGCGACACGAGTCGCGCCGCATCGATCGGCAGCTGCGCGGCCGCGCCGGACGCCAGGGGGATCCGGGAGCGTCGCAATTCTTCCTGTCGCTGGAAGACGATCTCATGCGCCTCTTCGGATCGGAGCGCATCGCCAAGCTCATGGACCGCATGGGG
>JANNOC010000229.1:0-1872 GCA_031398865.1 Gemmatimonadota bacterium
GCGCTCCTGCTGATCCTCACCACAGGGATGCTGGGCGTCTTCATGGCGCTGGATCTCTTCCTCTTCTACGTCATGTGGGAAGTGATGCTCGTGCCGATGTACTTCATCATCGGCATCTGGGGCGGCGAACGCCGGATTTACGCGAGCATCAAGTTCTTCATCTACACGATGGCCGGGTCGCTGCTGATGCTGGTCGGTATCGTGTACCTCGGGATCCAGGCGGGTGGTGTAGGAACCGGACTGCCGAACTTCGCCTACGACGCCGTGCTCAACGTGCAGCTCAGCGAGCGCGCGGCGTTCTGGCTCTTCACGGCGTTTGCCCTGGCATTCGCCGTCAAGGTCCCGATGTTCCCGTTCCACACCTGGCTGCCTGACGCGCACGTCGAGGCGCCGACCGCGGGCTCGGTCATCCTCGCGGGCATCATGCTGAAGATGGGGACCTTCGGTTTTCTGCGCTTCGCACTGCCGTTCTTCCCCGGCGTCGCCATGAGTCCGGCGGTGCGCACCACCATGCTCGTGCTGGCCGTGATCGGCATCATTTACGGCGCGCTGGTCGCCATGGTGCAGCCGGACTTCAAGAAACTCGTCGCGTATTCATCGGTGAGCCATCTGGGTTTCGTCATGCTCGGTATTTTCGCGCTGACGCTGCAGAGCGTGCAGGGCGCGCTGCTGGTGATGATCAATCACGGCATTTCCACTGGCGCGCTGTTTCTGCTCATCGGGATGATCTACGAGCGGCGTCACAGTCGCGAGATTTCCGCGTACGGCGGCATCGCGCGCGTCGTCCCGGTGTTCTCCGCGCTGTTGGTGTTCGTCTCGTTGAGCAGCATCGGCTTGCCGGGCACCAATGGCTTCATTGGCGAGTTCCTCGTCCTCATCGGCGCCTTCCGCACCACGCCGTACTTCGCGCTGCTCGCGACGACAGGCGTCATCTTCGCCGCGGCGTACCTCCTGTGGGCGATCCAGCGCATCCTGTTCGAGCCGCTCGCGAATCCGGAGAATGCCAAGCTGACGGACCTCAACTGGCGTGAGATTGGACTGATGGCACCGCTGGTCGCGGCCATCATCTGGATGGGGGTGTATCCCGCCCCGGTGCTGGATCGCATGGAGACATCCGCGCGCGCCTTCGTTCAGCGCGTCGAGGCGGGTGCCGCAACACGGGTCGCGGAGACGCAGCGAGGTCCGCGCTGATGCAGTACGACCTGTCGGTCCCATCGCAGCTGATGTTCGCGCTCACCCCGGATCTCATTCTGGTCGGGGGCGCGATGCTGGTGATGCTCTGGGCCGCGTGGCGTCCGGACAGCGCGGCGCATCAGCGCTCGGTCGGCTGGGCCAGCATCGCGCTCGTCGTGCTGACGATGGCGGCCGTCATCTGGTTTGCGCGCCGCGGCGACAGCGCCGGCCAGGGTGTCATCGCGGTGGACACGTTCCGGTGGTGGTCGGACCTGGTGTTCCTCGTCGGCGCATTGCTCACCATCGCGCTCTCGATGGACTACAACGAGCGCGAGGGAATCCTCGCCGGTGAATCGCACGTGCTCGTGCTCTTCGCGGTCTCGGGGATGATGCTGCTCGCGGCCGCGCGCGATCTCATGCTCGTGTTCCTGGGCATCGAGCTCATGTCGGTCTCGGTGTACGTCCTGGCCGGCCTCAATCGCCGCAGCCCCCGCGCCGCGGAAGGCGCGCTCAAGTATTTCCTGCTCGGCGCCTTCTCCACGGCGTTCCTGCTGTACGGCATCGCACTGGTGTATGGCGCCACGGGCTCCACGCTGCTGGCGGTCATCGCCGAGCGGATCGTGCAGCATTCGCTGCTCGGGTCTCCGTTGCTCATCATCGGTGTCGCGCTGCTGCTGGTCGGCTTCGGCTTCAAGGTCG
>JANNOC010000307.1:0-2744 GCA_031398865.1 Gemmatimonadota bacterium
ACGGCGGCACAAAGAACCGCTCAGGCTCCGCATGCACGAGCAGGTCTTGAGTGACCCGCGTCGCCTTACACCACACCCCTGGCCGCCCCTTCCCATGATGCGTCGCAGCCTCCGCGTACATCGCGAAGAGCTTGTTCCGCACACGAAAGGTCGGCGCCCCCCACGCCTCGACCTCATGCGCTTCGGGAAGCTGGAGACACAGCTTGCGCAGACGCGGTATCGGATCGGCCGCCACGGCTACCAGGTGAGGCGTTCAGTGCGAGGCCGGCACCACTGCCGACCCCCCGCGCGAGCTACCGATACTTCGCCGGCTTCGTGAAGAGCTCGGGGAAGTGTCGCTCGAGCTGCGCCACCTTCGGCCGGTCATGATACACGATGTACGGCGCATTGGGGTTCCGCGCCATGTAATCCTGATGGTAGCGCTCGGCGCTGTAAAACTCGCGCAATGGCTGAACGTCCGTCACGATCGCGCGAGGAAAGGTCTTCGCCTTCGTCAGCTGCGCGATGTACCCCTCGGCCAGTCGCTTCTGATCGTCACTGGCGTAGAACAGCACCGAGCGATACTGCGTCCCGACGTCGGGACCCTGACGATTGAGCTGCGTGGGATCGTGCGCGACCGAGAAGAAAATCTGCAGCAGCTTCGCGTAGCTCACCTGCGACGGATCGTACACCACGCGCACGGCCTCGGCGTGACCGGTTTCGCCGGACGTCACGTCGTCGTACGAGGGGTTGGCAGTCTTGCCGCCGGCATAGCCGGATTCGGCGGACTTCACGCCTTTCACATGCTCGAACACCGCTTCGATCCCCCAGAAGCAGCCGCCGGCGAAGACGGCGATCTCTTCGGACGACGCAACGGAACCGGCCAGCAGGGCGCCAATGACCAGGGGAATGCGGAACGTCATGTTCGGGCCTCGATAAGCGGGGGAAGCATCCGCCTATAGAACTCCCCGGGACGCCGGGTAGTTCCCGCGCCAGCCACCAATCCCAGTGCGGAACCCAGTGCCTGGGAGACCTTTCCCTCGCCAAGCCGGTTGCCGGGCGGCGCCCGGAAATCCGTTAGGCGTTGCGATCCAGGCAGGTCGGTTTATCCGGCCCGACGTTGGGGTTGTTCTGTTCCGCTTGCGGAACAGGAAGATTTACATCCGTCCCGTAATTCCCCCCTTTGTAGTGGATGCCTACCGGGAACGTGTTGTCCGGTGTGCGACCGTACTGCCGGATGAGGCGTCGCATGTCGCCCAGCCGCTGCCCGCGGCTGAAAGTCCAGAACGCCTTCTCCCGAAAAAGAAGATTGATGCGCGCGTCAGCCGTGCCCGGATCGGTCAACGCCGGCATGACCGCCGCCTGAATTTCCCCAAGCTTCGGGGGGGCAGCCCTCAAGGTATTGAGAATGGACAGCATCCCCGGGGCATCATTCGCCTTGAGCTTCGCCTCGGCTTCGATGAGTCGCGCATCAATTCCGTTCACCACGGGCACCGGTGTGGAGCGCGCCCAGAGGCTCGTCTTGCGAATGAACGTCAGCCCGTCCTGCGCTTTGACCGTATCTCTCCTGTTGGCTGCGAGAGTATAGAAAACGGGAAGCCGCGGATCCCTGGCCGAGAAGAACGGAATGGCGTTTCTGACGAGCAGATTCCTCGCGTTACCTTCGAGACTGTCTGCCACCGTGTAGCGACCGGCGCTGAACGGCTGGCCCCAGAGGACGTTGTCGCCGGAGGTCACAGCGAACGTGTTGTTGTACGTGTAGCTCGTCGGTATGCCGGCCACCGTCACCGCCGCCGCTGCGATCTGTCCAAGTCCGAGCTGGGTGCGCGCCTTGGCGATTCTCGCCGCGGTTCGGACCGACGTCGTGGCTGCATCAGTGCCAGTCGCGATGAGGAGTGCGGTGTCGAGCGAAGCCAGGGCCGCACGAAAAACGTCGGCCACGGGCAGAGGGGTTCCGTAGACGATTTCGGTACCCGTGCCATCACTCAAGGGAATGCCGTTGCAGAAGTCCTGCGCCGCCTGCATCTCCGCGAATCCGCGCGCGAAGTACATCTCGGCGATGCGCGTGGTTTCGGTGGGCCGGAACTCCTTCAACCCGGCGATCGCCTGATTTGCCGACGTCCGGGTACGGAAGATGTTCCGGAACATTCCGGTGACAATCGTGTTGTTGGTTTGCGTGGCGCGCTGGTCCACCTCGTCGTTCTGCACGAAGGTGGAGCTTGTGGACCATTCGTCGGCGAGAAGACCGCCGAACAGCCAGGTGCTCTCTCCTCCACCTGTCATCGTTTTGAGACGGCCAAGCGCGCCAGAATACAGCGCTTGCGCACCCTCGGCCGACTGAGCCTCCGCCGGATTGATGAGATCCGGATCCGTCGCTTCCAGCAATGTCTCCGTGGCGTTGCACCCGCCGAGAATTCCGGCGAGAGCGAGACCGACACCCACGATATGCCGCGTCCGACGGCCCTCAGTCACAATATGCTTCATCGTCGAGATCATGGTTGGCATCCTAGAAGCCGAACGAGAGACGGAAGATGAAGTAGCTGGCCGGTCCGACCGTCTGGAAATCGGCCGGAACGTCCCCACCATCGGTGACGGTAAAATCGTTCTCCGGATCCACCCCGCGATATTTCGTCCATGTGCCGAGGTTGCGGCCGGCGAGTACGACGTCGGCGTTGCGCGCCTTCATCATTCCGGCGAACCGCTCCGGCAGCGTATAGCGGAGACTGACCTCGCGCAGCTTCAGGAACTCGCCGTCCTGGAAGAAG
>JANNOC010000356.1:0-14598 GCA_031398865.1 Gemmatimonadota bacterium
ACCGCGTCGAGGTCGCGAAGGTTCTCGACGGCCTGCAGCGGGTCCTTGTTGACGACGATGATGTCGGCCAGCTTCCCGGCTTCGATCGTCCCGAGGTCCTTGCCTCTGTCGATCATCTCCGCGGCCCACTTCGTGGCGCCCTGGATGATCTGCATCGGCGTGACGCCGGCCTCCCGAAAGATCAGCATCTCGTGGATCAAGCTGTTGCCGGGCACGCGTCCCGGGTTGGTGTTCATCAAGGACAGCGCGTCCTACGCGCCCCGCATCGTCAGGCTCGGCGTGAGCAACTACGACTTCACCGAGGTCGTGAGCGGATTGAACGAAGGCGACCAGGTGGCGCTTCTCAGCGCCGCGGCGCTGCAGGCACGCCGGCAGGAACAGCAGAACCGCTTCCGCGGCATGACCGGCGGCGGTGTCCCTGGCATGCAGCGACAGACCCCAGCGGCCGGCGGCGCAGGCAGCGCCGGCGGTGGTGGCGCTGGCGGTGGTGGGCGTCCCGGAGGCGGTGGAGGGCGGCCGTAATGCTCATCGGCGAGATACTGAGCGTCGCCCTCGGGGCGCTCCGCGCCAACAAGCTGCGCTCCTTTCTCACGATGCTCGGCATCGTGATCGGCGTGGCTGCCGTCATCGCCATGATAGCGCTCGGCCGCGGTGCACAGAAGGCCGTGAATGACCGCATATCGGCGTTAGGCACCACGCTGCTGACCGTGATGCCGGGGCAGGCCTTTGGCGCCGGCGGCATTCGCAGCTCCGATCAGCAGCGCATGACGATGAAGGACGCTGAGGCGCTGGAGGAGCGCGCGGTGGCCATCACCGCCGTGCAGCCCGAGATGAACCGGCAGCTTCAGGTTCAGTATCTCAACAAGAACGCCAACACCCAGATCATCGGCACGTCGCCCAACTATCTGGAAGTGCGCAAGTACACGCTTGGGGCCGGCCGCATGTTCACGGCGGCGGAGGACGAAGGTCGCCAGCGGCTCGCCGTGCTCGGACCTACCGTCCTGGAGACGCTCGGCATCCAGTCCCCCGACGGTATCCTTGGCGAGAGCATCCGCATTCGCGGCATCCAGTTCACCGTGATCGGCGTGCTCGCGTCCAAGGGTCAGACCGGAGGCTTCAACAATCCGGACGATCAGGTGCTGATTCCGCTCACCACCGCGCGCTTCCGCGTCTTCGGCTCGGACCGGCTGCGCACCATCAACGTCCTCGCGCAGTCGGAGGTCAGAATTCCGGAGGCGATGGCCGAGGTGCAGCGCATCCTGCGACGGGAGCACAAGCTGCGTCCCGGACGGGACGATGACTTCGTGATTCGCAATCAGGCCGACTTCCTCAGCACTTTCGCCGAGACGACAGCGGTGTTCGGCTTCCTGCTGGCCGGGATCGCCACCGTGAGCCTGCTCGTTGGCGGCATTGGCATCATGAACATCATGCTGGTTTCGGTGACCGAGCGCACGCGCGAGATCGGCGTACGCAAGGCACTGGGCGCAACGCGCACGAACATCCTGCTGCAGTTTCTCATCGAGGCGGTGGTGCTGTGCCTGCTCGGCGGCCTGATTGGGGTGATTCTGGGAGGCGGCGGAGCGATGCTGCTGACGAAGTTCGCGAACTTCAACACCGACGTCTCCGCGCAGTCCGTCATGCTCGCGTTTCTGTTTTCCGCGATCGTGGGGGTGGTGTTCGGCGTGTGGCCGGCCCGTCGCGCCGCACAGCTTGACCCGATCACGGCATTGCGTTACGAATGAGCGGCGCGCGTCCGCGCGTCGCGCTTCACGGCAGCATCGCGAGGGATCATGGCCAACCGTAGAGATTTCCTGAGGACCGCTACTCTGGCGGCAGTCGCTGCCGGGTGCGCGCGCTCCCCGGCGATGCAGGAACAGGCTCCGGCCGCCGCCTCGCTACCCAGCGGCGGCGATGCGTCGCTGAACGACATCGCCATGGACGGTTTGAACGCCGCCAAGGACGCTGGTGCGTCGTACGCCGACGTCCGCATCGGCAAGTACCGCAGTCAGTTCATCGGGACGCGCGAGCGCCAGGTCACGGGCGTCAATGATTCCGAGTCGTTCGGCGTCGGTGTGCGCACGCTCGTGAACGGCTCGTGGGGATTTTCCGCGACGAGTGACGTGTCGCGCGCGGGAGTGCAGAAGGCCGCTCGTGAGGCGGCGATGATGGCGCGCGCCGCACGCTCGGTGCAGCGACGCCCCGTCGAGCTGGCGCCGGTCACCGCGGTGCGCGGCACCTGGCGGACGCCGGTCACCACCGACCCGCTCGACGTCTCGATCGAAGACAAGGTCGCGCTGCTGCTCACCGCCAACGAGGCCGCGCTCAAGGTGCCGAAGGTGCGCTTCGTGAATTCGTCGCTGCAGCTGCTGCGCGAGGAGAAGACGCTGGCGACGTCGGACGGCACCCTCGTGACCCAGACGATGTACCGCGTCGGGCCCAACTTCACCGTCACCGCGCTCGGCACCGGGGACTTCCAGAGCTACACGGAAGAACTCGCGCCGCGCGGCGAAGGATGGGAGTACATCACCGGTTTGAACATGCCCGGCAGCGCGGAGCGGTGGGCCTCACTCGCCGCGGAGAAGCTCACGGCAAAATCGGTGGACGTCGGACGCTACGATCTCATCCTCGACCCGACGAACCTCTGGCTCACCATCCACGAGTCTATCGGTCACCCGACGGAGCTGGATCGCGCGATGGGGCAGGAAGCCAATTACGCCGGCACGTCATTCATTGCGCCACCGGAGCGCCAGATCGGCCAACTGAAGTACGGCCCCGATTTCATGAACGTGCAGGCGGACCGGACGCAGCCGGGTTCGCTGTCGCGCGTGGCGTGGGACGACGAAGGCGTGCCGGCCGACAGCTGGCTTCTCGTGCAGCGCGGCTTGTTCAAGGATTATCAGACGACGCGAGAGCAGGCCGCGTGGATCAGCAATCTCACGGGAGTGAAGAAGTCGCACGGCTGCTCCTTCGCGCAGTCGTGGTCCGACGTACAGTTCCAGCGCATGCCGAATGTCTCGCTCCTGCCAGGCGATCGCGACATCGTGCTGGACGACATCGTCGCCGCCACGGACAGGGGCATCCTCATCAAGAACCGCGGCTCGTGGTCCATTGACCAGCAACGCTACAACTTCCAGTTCTCCGGTCAGGTGTACCACGAGATCCGGAACGGGAAGATCACGGGAATGCTCAAGGACGTCGCGTATCAGTCGCGCACGCCGGAGTTCTGGAATTCCATGGACATGATTGGCGGGCAGCGCAGCTACTGGCTCGGTGGCTCGTTCGGCGACGGCAAGGGGGAGCCCAGTCAGTCCAACTCGGTCAGCCACGGCTGCCCCGCGGCGCGCTTCAGAAACGTCAACATCGTGAACACCGGGAGGAGCGCCTGATGGCGGACGCCGGACTCACGCGCGATCAGGCCGAGCAGCTCGCCAAGCGCGCACTCTCCTTCAGCAAAGCCACCAGCGCACGCGTCAACATCAATTCGGGGTGGAACGGCAACACCCGCTTCGCCGCTGGGGAAATCACCACTACCGGTGGCGCGAGCGATACGGCCATCACCATCACGAGCGCGGCTGGGAATCGTCGCGCCTCGGCGACCACGAACATCCTGGATGATGTGTCGCTGCAACGCGCGGTGGATCTGTCCGAGCGCCTTGCGCGGCTGTCGCCGGAAGACCCGGAGTTCATGCCGGAGCTCGGCACGCAGCAGTACAGCAGCGTCAATGCCTTCAGGGAACGCACCGCCGAGTTGTCGCCCGAGGCACGCGCGCTCGCGGTGCAGAAGGTGTTTGACGGCGTGAAAGGGGCGGGCAGCGGTGCAGACACGAGCGATCTGTTCGTAGCGGGATTCCTCAACGCGAACGCCGTCGCCAACGCGGTCGCGACTTCCACGGGATTGTTCGCGTATCATCGCAGTACGGGCGTCAACCTGTCCACGACGGTACGCACCCCGGACGGCACCGGCTCGGGCTACGCGACCACCGGGGCACGCGACTGGAGTGCGATCGATCCAGCGGAGCTCGGGCGGCGTGCGGCCCGCAAGGCGATCGCGTCGCGCAATCCGCAGGCGATCGAGCCGGGGCAGTACACCGTCGTGCTGGAGCCGCAGGCGGTCTCCGATCTCGTGCCGCTCATGTTCGGCGCGTTCAACGCTCGCACGGCCGACGAAGGGCGCGGCACTTTTTCGAAGAAGGAAGGCGGTACGCGTCTTGGCGAGAAGGTCATGGACGAGCGCATCACGCTCAGCACCGATCCGGCGGATCCTGAGATCCTCACGCAGCCGTTTGATTTCGAGGGGCTTCCGTTAGGTCGTCGCAATTTCATCGAGAATGGTGTGCTCAAGAATCTTGCGTACTCCCGGTTCTGGGCACAGAAGAAGGGCGTGCAGCCAACGGGCGGCGGTGGAGGAGGCGGCGGCGGGGGCGGCGGCGGCGGGGGTGGCGGCGGGCTCAAGATGAGCGGTGGCACCAAGAGCGTAGACGAACTCGTCGCCGGAACGGAGCGCGGCATCCTCGTGACGCGCTTCTGGTACATCCGCTTCCTCGATCCGCGCACCGTGCTCGTCACCGGCCTCACGCGCGATGGGACCTTCCTGATCGAGAAGGGCCAGATCACGAAGCCACTCAAGAACTTTCGCTTCAACGAGAGCCCGCTCTTCATGCTCAACAAGCTGGACGAGCTGGGACGTCCCGAACGCGTGTCGGCGGGAACAGTCGTGCCAAGCATGCGCGTGCGCGACTTTACGTTTACGTCGCTGTCGGACGCCGTGTAGCGCTCGGGCATTCGCCTGAGGATGGTCGGCGGTCACAAAGGCACGGGGCGCGCACACAACTCGCTCCGTGCCTCGTGGCTTTTCCGGATTGACCTAACGCGCTCCCTCCCCCAACTTCGGGCCGATTCCGGACTGCAATCACCCGGCTGCCGCAGGGGCTGACTGTGCACGCTGACCTTCTCGCGAAGATCGCGATCGCGATCGTCATGGCCACGGTCTTCGCCATCATGGCGAAGTGGATTCGGCAGCCCGTGATCCTCGGCTACATCGCCGCAGGGATTCTCGTGGGCGAGACGGAAGGACTGAAGCTCATCTCCACCGCGGAGCTGGAGCCCGTCTCGGAGCTGGGGTTGATCCTGCTGCTCTTCATGATCGGCCTCGAGATTGATCTGAAAAAGCTTGCACGCGCCGGGAAGTTTATCTCCGCGGCCGGGCTGGGCCAGTTCCTGATCTGTGTGAGCCTCGGGCTGTTTCTTTTCCCGGCCGACGGGCTGACGTTCGGAGACGGGCGGCTGGTCCCTTTTTATCTCGCGGTAGCGCTGGCGCTATCCAGCACGATGATCGTCGTGAAGCTGCTGCACGACAAGAGTGAGCTGGACACGACCGCGGGACGCGTGACGCTGGGCATTCTCGTCTTTCAGGACATCTGGGCGATTCTCTTTCTCGCCATTCAGCCCAACCTCGGCGATCCGTCAGCGCTCGTGCTGGTGACGTCCCTCGTGAAGGGAGCGGGCGTCGTCGCCTTCGCCTTCGCGGTCAGTCGCTTCGTGCTTCCCGTGCTCTTCCGCTCCATCGCGACGGTGCCGGAGCTCACCGTGCTCGGCGCACTGGCCTGGTGCTTCGGCGTGGTGCTTCTGTGCACGTCGCTGGGACTCTCGTCCGCCATGGGGGCGCTGATCGCGGGCATCTCGCTGTCCACCTTTCCCTACAACCTCGAGGTTCTCGCCAAAGTCATCAGCTTGCGGGATTTCTTCATCACGCTGTTCTTCGTCACACTGGGAACGAAAATTTCCCTGCCCACGGCCGATACCTTCGCCCTTGCGGTCGCGGCCTCGGCGTTCGTCATCATTTCGCGCTTTCTGTCGATCACACCGCTTCTGAAGCTCGCCGGCGCGGACAATCGCCTCAGCATCATCCCCGCGCTGAACCTGGCCCAGGTCAGCGAATTCTCGCTCGTCATCTGCGCACTGGGCGTCTCGCTCGGGCACATCGGCGGCGAGACGCTCTCCGTTGTCGTGCTCGCGATGGTCATCACATCTGTGTCGGGCTCGTACGGCATCCTGTACAGTCATCAGATCTTCCTGGCGGTCAATCCGCTGCTCGAGCGCGTCGGCATGCGGAACCCATCCTCGCACGGTGGTACCGGACCCTTCCGCCCGGCGAACCCCATCGTGTTGCTGGGGTTCTTCCGTCAGGCCAGCTCTGTGTTGGACGAACTGCTGCACAGCGATCCGGAGCTCGCTCAGCGGATCACGGTGATCGACTACAACCCCGAGGTGAAGGAGCGGCTCGACCAGCTCGGCGTGCTCTGCATCTACGGAGACATCAGCAATTCGGACACGCTGCATCACGCGGGGGTCGCCGCGGCGCGCCTCATCGTAAGCACGGTACCGGACAGCGTGCTCAAGGGCACGTCCAACCAGCGGCTGCTGCGCCAGGCGCGCGCGATCGCGCCTAACGCGAAAGTCATCGTCACGGCCGACGTGATCCAGGAAGCACGCGAGCTGTATGCCGCCGGTGCCGACTACGTCCTGATTCCGCGCCTGCTGTGCGCCGCCGATCTGCTCCCGCTGCTGTCCGAAGCCCTGCCGGCTGGCATCGCCGCGCACCGCGCCGATTCCCTCGCCGCCCTGGAACATCGCGCGGAGATTCTTCCCTGAGCGCTCTATGCTAGACTAGGGGATGCCGAACACCGAGCCCCTGTACTCCGCTCTGCTCTTCGCGACCATCGGCATTCTGCTCGCGATCAGCACCCTCTTCAGCCGGGCGTCGGAGCGGGTCGGTATCCCGGTCGCGCTCATCTTCCTCGGCATCGGAATGCTCGCCGGGTCGGAGGGGCTCGGCGGCATTGGCTTCGTCGACTACCACCTCGCCTATCGGCTCGGTATTCTCGCTCTCGTGCTCATCCTCTTCGACGGCGGATTGAGCACGCCGATCGTCACGCTGCAAAAGTATCTCAAGCCGGCCATGGCGCTCGCCACGGTGGGCGTCGTCGGAACGGCGGCCATCGTCGCGCTCGCGGGACATCTGCTCGGGCTCTCCTGGCCCGTGGCCCTGCTGCTGGGCGGAATCGTTTCCTCCACGGATGCCGCCGCGGTGTTCTCCGTACTCCGCGGCAGCGGCATCCATCTCAAGCGGCGCGTCGGTGTCACGCTCGAGGTCGAGTCAGGCATCAACGATCCGATGGCGGTCATTCTCACGACGCTGCTGACGGCCAATCTCATCGCGCCCCCGCTCGTCATTGGCTGGCGCGTGCCGGTCGATGTCGTACTCGAGATCGTCGTGGGCGCGGCCATCGGTCTCGCCGTCGGACGCGGCGGACGCGTGCTGCTCGCGCGGGTTCGGCTGCCCGCTGGCGGATTGTATCCCGCGTTGACCCTCGCGCTCGCGCTGATTGCATACGGTCTGCCGACGCTGCTGCACGGCAGCGGTTTCCTCGCGGTGTACGTCGCCGGTGTGACGCTGGGCAGTGGTGAGCTGCCCTACCGCACCAGCTTGTTGCGCGTGCATGACGCGCTCGCGTGGCTCAGTCAGATCTCGATGTTCTTGCTGCTCGGACTGCTGGTGTTTCCGTCGCGGCTGGCGGACGCCGCCAGCATCGGGCTGCTGCTCGCGCTCGTGCTGGCCTTCATCGCGCGCCCCGCGGTCACCGCACTCTGCCTCGCGCCGTTCGGCTATCCCGCACGCGACATCGCGTACGTCGGCTGGGTTGGCCTGCGCGGCGCGGTACCGATCATTCTCGCGACGTTCCCGGTGCTCGCCGGCGCGCCAGGCGCCGAACGCATCTTCGACGTGGTGTTCTTTATCGTGGTGGTGAACGCGGTCATTCCCGGCGCGACCGTTGCGCGTGTCACGCGCTGGCTCGGTCTCGAATCACAGGACCCTCCGGCCCCGAAGGCGGTGCTCGAGATCGAATCCACCCAAGCGTTGAATGGAAAGCTCCTGTCGTTCTACGTGGACGAGGCGCTCGCCGTCACCGGCGTGCCGATGCGCGACTTGCCGTTTCCGGACGGTGCGGCCGCAACACTGATCGTTCGGGGCCACGACCTGATCGCACCGAAGGGGGGAACGGTGCTCGAGCCCGGCGATCACGTGTATCTGTTCGTGCGACCTGAAGACGAGTCGCTGATTCTCCTGATGTTCGGGCGCCCCGAAGGGGACTGAGGCATCGATCCGCGACGGATTCGTGCGTGTGAACGCACCCGATACGTCGCGATGTCCTGCGCGATGTCTTCCTCTCAGCGCGCCACTGTGAACCCAAAGGGCATCTGCACCAACTGGCGTACTCTCCGCCCTCCGACTTCCGCCGCCCGAAAACGATACCTCGGCAACACACCGCGGACGGCCGATTCGTAGAGAGCGTGCGACGACGAGAGGACTCGAATCGACCCGGGTTCGACGCGTCCGGTGGTGTCCACTACGAATTGCACGAGCACGCTTCCCTCGATGCCACCAGCGCGCAGCACCTCCGGAAAGCGCGGCAAGGGATTCCCCGGACGAGGCGCCACGCTGCGCTCCACCTGCTCGGCGTGATACACGCCGGTCGCCGGCATCGCGCCGGGAACGCCCGAGGAGCCAGGTGACGGATTCGCTTCTCCTTCCCCGAAGAGATCGGCCGGGGTGACATTCACGTCAACGGGCGGAATGCCTGCCTGAACGTCCAGCGGGGCAACGATCGGCATATAGGCGTCGGTGTGCGGCTGCTGCGGTCGCGCGGGGGCGGTGTTGACTGGAACGGTCACCCGCGATGGCGGGCGCGCGTCCACGTACACCGGCGCCGGAGCGGGCGGCGCGTCCGCGGGGCGCTCCGTACCGCTCGCGCGCATGGCCACCGCCAGCGTAATCAGCAGCGCGTGCCCGAGGACACTCGCTACCATCCACACGGTGCGGCGCGTCCGGCGCGCCTTCGATTCGAGCAGAATGTTCAGCATGTCCACCTCCGTTGCGAGCGTCTGACTGCCATCGTACTCTCACGTTAGCATCCACACATTGGCGTGGCGTTAGGCGTGCATTACCGAAGGCTCAGGATCGCATGAGCTCTCGGTGTCGACGCGATGGCGGGAGCGTGAACAAGTCATGACGAAACAATGAACGCCCCGCCCGGAATCCCGGGCGGGGCGTTCTCTCGAGCTGCGAAGCAAGGACTAGATGTCGTCCGTGTCGTCGAGGTTCTGCTGGGCCTTGCCGAGCTGGTTCTGGGCCTTGCCCTTGATCTCGTCCTTCTTGCCCTTGAGCTGCTCGCTACGGTTGTCGGTCAGGTCGCCGATCTTCCCGCGAACCTTTCCGGCCGCTTCCTTCGCCGCCCCTTCCACCCGATTCTGGGTTCCCCCCTTCTTGTCGAGATTCGACATCGTCTGTCTCCTTCGATAGTGAGAGTCTGCGAACCACTGCACCTTCGCGCAGCCGCGGCCTGAAAAAGCAACTCGCGTGCCGAGCCCAACTGCTGCGGGAGGCCGGAAATCCCAAGCACTATGCCAGGAGGTCCGATCCGCTTTACCTTTTGTCCTCCAATGGGTTACGGTCCGCTATCTCCTCGATGACCAGGGCGGCTCGACGGAGCAATTCGAGCTCTGACGGAGATCTCCCGGAGAGCTCGGAGGCCAGCGCGACGTAGTGCGCCGCCGGCGCTGTGTCGCCTCTTGCTCCCGTCCCGTTCCCGAGCGCACCTTCTCTTCCCGCAACCAGCAGCCGTACGCCCGCCTGAACCCGCCTCGTGCCGATGCGCCTATTCTTCGTTGCCGCCCTGGTTTTCGCGTCCGCCCTTCCCGTCGCCGCGCCGCTGGCCGCGCAGATCCCGATCGACTCCGTCCGCGACGATCGGAATTTTACTTTCTACGACCGCGGCCCCTACCGCACGACAGTCCCGCGTCCCGAGACCCTCCTCGGCTACAACACCGGCGAGTGGCACACACAGTTCGCGCTGCAGGAGCGCACGCTGCTCGCGATCGCGAACGCTGCCACCGACCGCGTGCGCGTCGAGGAGATCGGATCGAGCTACGAGCGGCGCACGATGCGCCTGTTCATCATCTCGGCGCCCGAGAACATCGCGCGCCTCGACGCCATCCGTGCCGATCTGGACAAGATCGGTGATCCGCGCGGCACACCGGCGGCCGATCTCGAGGCGATCGCGGCGCGTACGCCCGCGGTGGTGATGTTCAACATGTCCGTGCACGGCGACGAAGTCCCGGGCTTCGAAGCCTCGATGCAGCTGCTGTATCAGTTCGCCGCCAGCGAGGAACCGGCGACGATGGCGGCGTTGAAGAACGCGATCGTCGTCATCAAACCCAGCACCAATCCCGACGGGCATGAGCGCTTCTCCGTCTGGTACAACGCGATCGCCGTCGGCCATCCGGACGAGGCGTCCAACGAGCATCAGGGCAATCAGCCGTGGTCCGTGCGCGGGCGGTACAATCACTATCGCTTCGACATGAACCGCGACGTGATGGCGACGACGCAGCGTGAGGCGCAGGCGGTCGTGCGCGGGATTCTGCGTTGGCATCCCATGGTCGCCGCCGACATGCACGGCTACACGACGCAATACTACTTCCCCCCCGCGGCGCGTCCGGTGAACGCGAACGTCGGCGGCGCGGTGGCCGCCAAGTGGCTGGACGCGATCGGCAAGGGCAATGCGGACGCGTTCGACAGGTACGGCTGGAGCTACTACGTACGCGACATCTTCGACTACTACGCTCCCGTGTTCTGGGACGTCGTGCCCGCGCTCATGGGCGCGACCGGGATGACGTACGAGACCGACGGGGGACCCGCGTTCCTGAAGCGGCGTGACGACGGAACGATCCTCTCGCTGCGTGACGGCGTCGCGAAGCACTATGTCGCGGGACTCGCGACGGTCGAGACGACGGCCCGACGCTCGGCGGAGCGCGTCAAGGACTATCTGCGTTTCCGGCAAGGCGCGATTGCGGATGGGCGTACAGGCCGCCTGAAACGTGTCGTGCTCGTTCCCGGCACGGACCCGGGGCGCGCGGCGGAGCTGGTATCCGCGTTGCTGCGCAATGGTATCGAAGTTCGCCAGGCGACGACCGCGTTCAACTCAGCGCGCGCCCACGCGTACTATGACGAGACGACGGGGACGCGCCGCTTCGACGCAGGAGCGTTCGTGGTGGATCTCGCACAGCCCCAGGGCAAGGTGGCGAAGGCGTTCCTGGAGCTGGACCCCGAGCTCGATCCGGTGTTCGCGAAGTCACAGTACGAGAAGTTCCGGCGCAACCAGCAGCGCAGTCGCGGCGAGGCCACGCGTGAGGGATACGAGTTCTATGATCTCGCTGCCTGGTCGTTGCCGGTGACCTATGGCGTCGAGGCATACTGGACCGAAGACGCCACGCCCGTGACGGGGACGCTGTTGACGCTGCCCGCGGAAGAACCCACGCTACCTCAGGCGAGCGCCATGGCACGGCGTACCGGAGGGGAGCTGCTGGCCGTGGAGCTCGCGGGTGGGATCGCCGGCAGCGAACGCGCGCGCTCGGCGTATCTCTTCGCACCCACGAGCTTTGGCGCCTCGCGACTCGCGTATCATCTGCTCGCCAATGGAATCCGCGTCGCGGTGGCGTCGATGGGGATCGAGGTCGCCGGACGCGACTGGCCACGCGGGACGTACGTGGTCCGCGTGGCGCGCAACGACAGCACGCTGCATGCGAAGCTGGATCAGCTCGCGCGGGAGAGCGGTGTGCAGGTGGTGGCGGTGAACACCGCGTTCCCCGAGCGCGGGCAGTTCGGCACCGGCTCCGAATCCACCTTCAGCCTCAGGACGCCCCAGATCGCAATCGTGGGGGATGAGGGCATCAGTCTGACGGACTACGGCGCGATCTGGTGGAGCTTCGAGCGGCGCTACGGGATCAAGTTCATGCCGATCTCGATGGGGTATCTCGGTGGCAGCGATCTGACGAAGTTCAACGTGATCATCATTCCCGATGCGTCCAGCGGCACGCTTACCGCGCGGTTAGGCAAGGAGGGCGCGGAGCGGCTCAAGAGCTGGGTGCAGAGCGGCGGTACGTTGATCACCATGGGGGGCGCCTCGGCGTGGGCAGCACGGGAGAGCGTCGGCCTGACGAGCGCGCGCGTGGTGGAAGCGGACACGGCAAAGGACCGGGCCGCGGTCGCGTCGAGGAATCCGGCGAGTGATGATTCGGCGAAGGCAAAGAAGCGGATCGCGGAGGTGCCGGACAAGGCGCTCGACGCGCTCACAGGGATTCCGAGTCCGAGCGCGAGCAACACCGCGCCGATCGGTATTCCAGGGTCGCACTTCGATGTGGTGCTGGACCGCACGCATTGGCTGACGTTCGGCTACGAGCGGCCACGCGTCACCGTGATGCTCGACGGCAGCACGTTCTTCAAGCTGTCGAAGGACGGGTCAAACGTCGGAGTATTCCCCTCGTCAGGCAAGCTCTTTCGAGCCGGGTTCATCTGGCCGGATAATACCGAGCGGCTTCTGAAGGGCACGGCATACCTCATCGAGGAACCGATGGGCGATGGACATGTCGTGCTGTTCGCGAACGAGCCGATGTTCCGGGGATGGTGGCGCGCGTTGGATCGGCTGGTGCTGAATGCGGTCGTGCTGGGGCCGGCGTTCTGAAGATCTTCGGCCACCACGACGAACACACCGTCCTTCAACTTCAGAAGGTGGCGAGTAGCGCCGAGCGAGCTGCCCTCATGGCCGACGGTCACGTCGGGTATGTCATGCCGATCGGCGGTGTCGCGGCGTACCGGGACAAGATCTCCGTCGTCGGCGTTGGCTTCGATATCGCGTGCGGTAATGCCGCCATCCGAACCGACCTCACACTTACCGACCTCGGTCCTACCGCGGAGGATCGGCGCGAGACCTTGGTTGGCCTCGCGAACGAGATTGCCGCCACAGTGAGTTTCGGCGTCGGCCGGAACAACCGCTCCGACGACGCCCCGATCACGCACGCGCTCTTCGACGACGCAGCGTGGGACGCTGTACCCGCGCCCCAACGCACGCCGCTCCGGGAGAAGGCCCGCTCCCAGCTCGGGACCGTCGGCAGCGGCAACCATTACGTAGACGTGTTCGCCGACGAGACGGACGCGCTCTGGGTCGGCGTCCACTTTGGCAGCCGCGGCTTCGGCCATACTGTCGCGTCGGGCTTCCTCGCGTTAGGCCAAGGCAAGCCGTGGGGGGAGCGCGTTCCCGAGAAGGAAGTGCTGCTGGACATCAACGAGCCCATCGGCCACGACTACTGGCACCTGATGAACCTCGCCGGCCGGTATGCGTACGCGGGCCGCGAATGGGTGGCGCGAAAGGTCATGGCGCTCATGGGCGCGCGCGAAGTCGAGCTCGTTCACAACCACCACAACTTCGCGTGGAGGGAAACGCACGACGGCGAGGAGTTCGTGGTCGTGCGCAAGGGCGCCACGCCGGCGTTCCCGGGACAACACGGCTTCGTCGGCGGCTCGATGGGCGATGACGCGGTCATTGTGCGCGGATGCCTAACGCAGAATGCCAGCGAGGAGACCGCCGAGCTGCAGCGGCAGGCGCTGCACTCCACCGTGCACGGCGCGGGTCGCGTGATGTCGCGCACGCAGGCCGCTGGGAAACGAAAAGGATGGGGCGCGAAGGCGCGCATCGTCGCGCCCGGCCGGGTGAGCCTGGAGATGATGACGGAGTGGGTGGACCGGAAAGGCGTCATCCTGCGCGGCGGCGCGCTGGACGAGAGCCCGCAGGTCTACCGTCGGCTGCCGGATGTGCTCGAGGCGCAGGGTGGGACCATCGAGGTGCTGCACACGCTCCGCCCGCTGGTCGTCGTCATGGCGGGCGCGAATGAGTTCGACCCTTACAAGGACTGACAGCCGCTCGGATGACGCCGAGCCTCCAACGCCCGGTCCGCGAGCATTGACACCGCGAGCATTGACACCAACCCCCGCAGGCCACACGCTTGAAGTCTCCCCATCCTCCGGAGAACCCATGCTACATCGCACTCGCTCTCTCGCCGCGCTCCTCGCCGCTGCCGCAATCGCCGCGGCCTGCGCGACCGCACCCAAGGTCAACCTGCAGACCGAAGAGCAGGCGATTCGCGACCTCGACCGCCGCTGGGTAGAAGCGATCGCGGCTCGGGACATCGCCACGATCATGAGCATGTATGCACCCGACGCCTATGTCGCCGTGCCCAACATGCCGGCCGCGTCGGGACTCGACGCGACTCGCGCCCTGTGGGGCGAACTCCTCAAGCTGCCGAACATGAGCCTCCCGTTCGCGCCCACGCGCGTGCTCGTCGCACGCTCTGGCGACCTCGCCTCGGACGTCGGCACCTTTCGCATGTCCTTCGACGGACCGGACGGTCGGGTAAACGACGAAGGAAGCTACACGACGACGTGGCGGAAGATCGATGGCCAGTGGAAGGCCACGAGCGACATGACCGTCAGCTCGAAGCCGCTCCCGCCCGCACCCGCGCCCGCGCCCGCACCGACCGTTGCCGTGATGATGCTTGAAGAAGGCCAGCACGAGAAGATGGCCGGTGGTTCGCTGCAGTGGAGTCCTCTTACCATTCCCGGCATCCCCGCAGGCGCGATGCGAGCGGTCATTCACGGCGACCCGGGCAAGAGTGGCGACTTCACCATGCGCCTGAAATTCCCCGACA
>JANNOC010000381.1:0-5655 GCA_031398865.1 Gemmatimonadota bacterium
TGAGTTGCGTGTAGATCACGAGCCCGAACAGCAGGCCGAACACGCAGACGATGAGTCCCGTCATCAGCAGCGTCCGTCCGGGGAGACCGAGGAATTGCACCTGATCGAGATCCGGAATGATGAGGTTCGCCTCGCCGCCGGGCGCGTGGGGCGCCGGCGCCGCGGTCTGCGCCGCGACATCGGGGGCGATCGCGTCCTGCGCCTGCAGGGAGGACGGCGCGAAAATACTCGCGGACACAGCGAGCATCGCAGCCAGGCAGAGCGGCACGGCACGACGGAACAGCGTTTCCATCCGACTCATCGAATCAGGTCTCCTTCGGGTGTGGAACGGACGGCAGGGGACGCGTCTCGACGTCCCTGACGTCCACGGAAGAAATCGCGGGGCGCCGTACGGCGATCACGCGCGTGGCGCAGCACTCCGATCTGGTGTCGTCGGCTTTTCGAAGTAGCGCCATGCGAAATAGATGGGGATTCCGATCAACACCAGCACGAGGCCGGATACCGCCTGCGCGCGCGTCTTGGTGGAGATGAGCAGCACGATCGCCACCGCGGCGGACAGAATGATATACAGCGCGGGGAGTACGGGGTAGCCGATGGCGCGATAGGGGCGCTCGATGTCGGGGCGAGTTCGGCGCAGTACGAACAAACCCACGGTGGTGAGCACGTAGAAGATGAGAGCGGCGAAGATCACGTAATCCAGCAGCTGGCCGTAGGTCCCCGTTAGGCACAGCAGCGTCGTCCACACGGCCTGCACGACCAGCGCCGCCGCGGGCACACGGTGCACGTTGAGCGTGCCAACGCGGCGGAAGAACAACCCGTCCCGCGCCATCGCGTAGTAGCAGCGGGCGCCCGCGAGAATGAGACCGTTGTTGCACCCGAAGGTCGAGATGAGAATGGCGACCGCCATCAGCGTCACCCCGACCGGACCGAAAATCACCTCCGCCGCCGCCGTCCCCACGCGGTCCTGCGTCGCGAATTGAATCCCGCGCTCCAGCACCGATGCGCCGCCCTGGGTGCCTGCCAGCGGGAGGACGTTGAGATACGCCACGTTCGCGAGAATGTACAGCGTCGTGACGAGTCCCGTGCCCAGCAGCAGCGCGAGTGGCAGATTGCGTTTGGGATTCTGGACCTCCGCCGCGGCAAAGGTGACGCTGTTCCACGCGTCGCTCGAGAACAACGACCCGACCATGGCGGCACCGAACGCAACGACAAATACCGACGTGATGTCCACCGATCCCATGAACGCACCGGCGGAAAAATTCGCCGCGATTGCGGTGGCGTTGCGCCCCACAGTGAGACCGAGCAGGATCAGCGCGGCGAGTGCGATCGTCTTGACGGTGGTGAGCGTCGTCTGCACCAGCTTGCCTTCCCGAACGCCACGCAGGTTGATCCACGTCAGCACCCACACGGACAAAAGCGCGACCAGTCGCTGCGGCGACAATCCGAGCTCGACGGCGCCGCCTGGTGTCGCGATGTCGAAGCTCGGAAACCACCCGAATCGTTCCGGCGTGATGGCGGGCCACAGCACGCCAAGAAAGCGCCCGAAGGCCACCGCGACGGCCGCGATGGTACCGGTCATGATCACGACGAAAAATGTCCACCCGTACAGAAATCCCATGAGTGGACCCATGGACTCGCGCAGAAAGACGTACTGACCACCAGCTCGGGGGTACATGGCCGCCAGCTCTCCGAAGGCGAGCGCGCCGAGCATTGTGATCAGTCCCGTGAGCACCCACGCCATCAGCAGCCAGAACGGCGAGGTCACGGTGCGCGCGATGTCCGCCGACACGATGAAAATGCCCGAGCCGATCATCGAGCCCGCGACCAGCATCGTCGCATCGGTCAGCGTCATCGCTTTGACGAATTCTGGCTGTGGCTGGGTCGCGTCCTGCGTGGGGGGGGCGGCGACGCTGATCATGACACCTCGGGAGTGCAAACGAAGAAGTCGCCGGCGGGTAGGGACGCCGCGACGGTTTCGATTCGAGCCGGGGCAAGATACGGGGACAGCGGGAAGTTGGCTAGAGAATCAGCCCGGCAGGCAAACTCGCTTCCCGGCCGCGCGTCGGAGCCTGTGCGACGGCGTTGCTTACTCGGTCGCCGGGCACCCCGTGCCGGTCAGCGCGAGACACATGGGATACTTCGCGCGTACCGGACGGCCGTCGGGACGTACAGCGGGGCGAAACCGCACGTTCTCCAACGTTGCCTCGAGCTTCTTGTTGTAGCCGCGGTCCCGGGTCTTTGCGAATTCGAACGACATCACGCGTCCGGTCGAGTCGACATCGAAGACCGCGGTGACGGCGACGCCCCTGAGCTGCCGGGGCACCGGCGTGGGAGGTAGCACGATCTCGATTGGGAAAGGCATGTAGACGCTCGCGTTTCCACCGCCAGTGCCCGGTCCGTTCCCGCTCCCCTGCCCAGTGCCAACCCCCGATCCGATTCCTCCACCACTTCCCGGCCCGTCCCCAACGCTGCCGTCCGTGCCGCTGCCAGCGCCCGTTGCCGGCGATGGCAACGCGCTGGAGGGGGGCGCCGCAACCGGTGGAGTTGCCGCCGCCGGAGCCACCGGCAGCGCAGTCACCGGCGGCGGTGCAACAGGCGGTATCACAGGCGGCAGGGGCATCAGCGGTTGCTGGGGCACGGGCACGGGCGCCGCCGGCACGACCTCGATGAAGCGCAGCCCTTCGGCTGCCCGCGCGCCCGCTCGTCCGCGAGAACCACCGCCGCCCCCGCCAGCCGGCCCGTCACCGCCCGCCCCTTCGCGGAGCAGCGGCACGTCGCCTCGGACCATCAGAACCGGCAACAGCGCCAGAAGCACCAGCGCGACGTGAATGGCCAGCGACAGCAGCGCGCCGCGCGCGCTACCGAGGGAGCGCTCTCGCGCTGGGAACCCTGCCGGAGGGCGATACGGGCGTCGCGGCATGGGATCGCCGTCGCGAGACATCACCCGCAGCGATGTCGAATGAAAATACGACTCGTTCATATGCAGAATAATACGGCGGACGTCCCCCAAAGGGTTCGTCCGCCGTACTCTCGCATCCCTTCTCCGAGCCCTGCCGAACGCCTATTTCGCGGCGTCCTTGGGCGGCACGCCGATGACCTTCACCCCCGCCCCACGAGCGACGTCCATCGCCCAGATCACTTCCTGATACTTCACCTCGTTGCATCCCTTGACGAAGATAATCTTGTCAGGACGCGGCGCGTAGATGTCCTTCAGCCGGGCACTCAGCCGGTCCTTCGCGATCACTTCCTTATTCACCGAGAACGTGTTCGTGCACACCTCCATCACGATCTGCCGTGTGTCGGGCTGCTGCTGCGTCTGCTGCGGTTGCGGATCCGGCAGCTGAATGTCGATCGCCTTGCGTGCCATCGGCACGATCATCATGAAGATGATCAGCAGCACGAGCAACACGTCGATCATCGGCGTGACGTTGATCTCGTTCGTGAGGCCGGTCGCGCTATTCGGTGCGGTTATGGACATCAGGGCGTCCCTCCCGAGCCGCCGAAGTTCAGGCGGTCCGTCTCGACGGTGGACGTCGTGCCGGGCTGCTGGTCAGTGATCATCCCGGTCATGCGTACCCCGTTTTTCGCAGCAACATCGAGCGCGTCGAGCACTTTCCCGTATTCCAGTTCCTTGTGTGCCTTGACGTACAGGATCTTGTCGGTGGTGCGCACGTCGTAAATGTTGCGTAGGGCTTGCGGCAAGTCCGCGTTCTGAATCGGGCGCTTGTTGAGATAGTACTGCCCGTCGGCATCAATGCCGAGCACCTGATCCGTATCCTCTTCCGGATGCGGCTTCAGATTCTGGCCATCCGGCGGCACCGCCCGGAAGCCGGCGCTGATCGACGGAACCACGAGCATGAAGATGATGAGCAGTACAAGCATGACGTCGATCATCGGCGTCACGTTCGGCTCGGCTTTGATTCCGCCGCCGGCGCTGGTGGACATCGCCATCGTCAGTCCTCCTGCAGGGGGATGTCCGTTACTGCGAGATCGGAGCGGAACCGCCACCAGCCGTATTGAACTCGCGCGTGAAGCGGGACCGCCCGAATTCACCCGAGACGCCCTTGATGAGATAGTCGATCATCTCCTTGGACGTATACGTCATCTCGGCGGTGAGGTTGTCGATCTTCGTCTGGAAGTAGTTGTACGCCCACACCGCGGGGATGGCGACGAGCAGACCGAACGCCGTCGTGATGAGTGCTTCGGCGACGCCGGCCGAAATGGCCGAAAGACCACCCGAGCCCGACGCGGCCATGCCAGTGAACGCGTTCACGATGCCCATCGTCGTCCCGAGCAGCCCAACGAATGGCGCGGTGGCACCGACTGTCGCGAGCATAGCGAGTCCGCGCTTGAGATCCACGATCGTCATGAGCATCTCGCGCTCGATCGCACGTTCCGCCGAGTTGATGTCGCCGACCGTCACGGAGCCGTCCTGAATGAGCGGCTTGATTTCAGCGAGCGCGCCGCCCAGCACGCGCGCGACATGCGACTTCTTGTACGTCTCGGCCAGCTTGATGGCTTCGGTGAGATTGTCCTCTTCCAGGAACTGCGAGAACTCCGGTGCGAACTTGCGCGTCTCCGCCTGCGCCTTCTTCAGATTCCACCACTTCTGCATCACGATCGTAAGCGACCAGATGGACATCAGGGCCATGACCGCGACAATTCCTTTCGCGAACCAACCCATCGTGCCCCACATGTCGATCAAGGACAATTGCATGGCTTTGGTCTCCTAATTGGTTGGCGGAACGCTAGATCTTGAATCCGAAGGGCTGCTGCACGAGCTGCTTGACCTTGCGCCCGCCCACCTCGGCGGGAATGAACCGCATCTTTGGAAGCGCGGTCTTCACCGCATCCGCAAAGAGATCGTGGGAGGACTTGAGCACCTTGAAGGTGGACATCTCCGCACGACCCGATGTGTCCACAACAAATTGTGCGAGCACTTCGCCGGCGACTTTCCCTTGCTCGAGAATGGACGGATACCGCGGCTGTGGATTGCCCGGCGCCGGCACGACCGGCTTCTCCACCTGAAATTCGAAGTACGGCTGGTCGGTCACGGGGCCGGTTCCCCCCGCGACACCCTTCGCCACGCCACCCGCGACGCCCTTGCCGCTGAAGTCGGCTTCGTCGGTCACCTTCTTCGTGAGATCCACGTCAGGAATGACGTCGGGGATGTCGATCGGCGCCGTGAGCACCTGGAAGCCCTTCGGCGGCGGAGGCGCAACGGTCACGTCAGGCGGCGGGGGCGGCTCGTCCTTCGGGGGCGGTGGCTCGTCCTTCTTGACTTCGACGAACTCCACCTTCTCCTGCTTCTCCGCGTCGCTCTCGATCGCGGCGTCCGCCGTCGCATACAACGCCCCGGCAATCAGGACCGAGTGGATGATGATGCTCACGATCGATCCGCCCCCCATCTTTTGCTTCTTCGGCTTCGACTCGAGTAGTTGGTTGAACATGTCGGCTCCGGGACGCGCATGGATGCAAACGACTGCCACCTGATCCCCGTATGCAGAAAAAGTACCCGCGCGGAAAGGGACCGGAATGGACTTCACATTAAGATTCGGTGAAGTCGCAATTATGACTCGTTGGCTGCTCGCGCGGGAAGAGGAGGAGGAGCCGACTCATTTTCGTCCAGTTCCTCAACGGCGAGGAGGGCACCCG
>JANNOC010000438.1:0-1516 GCA_031398865.1 Gemmatimonadota bacterium
TAATGGGGTTGGGCGTGTCCCGGCCCGGACCTATCGTGAGCAGTCAACGCCATGCGCGTACAATTGCGCTCGACGACCCAGGCGAACGAGACGCCACAATGCCTAATATCCGGAAAGGCGGACCTGTCCAATTAGTGTTAGGCGGACCACCGTTGCATGACACGGAGGGACGACATGAGCGAGAAATCGAACCTCGACATCATGAAAGAAGCGTACGCCGCGTTCGGACGTGGCGACATCCCCGCAGTCTTGAGCGTCGAGGATGCCGACACCGAGCTCGAGATTGCCGGCCCTAAAGACATACCGTGGGCAGGCTACTTCCGCGGGCACGATGGTGCCAAGAAGTACTTCGCAGCGATCGACGCAGAAGCGGAGTTCGATGCTTTCGAACCGCACACCTTCCTCGCACAGGGAGACAAAGTGGTAGTTCTAGGCTTCGAGAGGGTCCGCTCCAAGCGCACCGGTCGTTCCTACGAGAATCACTGGGTCCATGCCTTTACCCTCGCAAACGGCAAGATCATCAAGTTCCGGGAGTACTGCGACACGGCCACGGTGGCCGCAGCGTTTCGCAAGGAGTAGGCCGCCTAACGACGCGCTGAAGCTGACGAGGCCGGGCTCCGCATGGAGCCTCGCAGCTTAGCGCGGTGTTGGGCGGGCACTCGGCGTCGGTGGGCGCCGGGAACGGCGAGCTGCTGACGAAGTGGAGATGAACATGATTGGCAGGATTCTCGCCTTCTACGCGTTGTGCTTGTTGGCTACCCCGGATGAACGGCCACCCGTGAAGTGCATGGAGAATTCGCCCGAGCGGCGCGGGGAAGAGGGCTGTTCTATTTTGGCGGCCAGGCCGTTGGTTGCATCGACGAAGAAGCCCACGTACTGGCACATCGATCGCTTCGATTCGCTGGAGGCTGCAACGAAGGCGGCCGGCCCTGACAGTGTGCCAGCGGAAGCGCATGGCTCAGTGTGGTTGATGACTGTCGAGCATCGGACCGAAGAGCATCGGAATGGTCGACACGTCGCTTGGATAGGCCCTTTGCTACTTCCTGCCGCGGCAGGCTACACGATGCGAGTCCAATCATCCCTGCTGAGGCCGGGAACGACCACGCCAGTTCACATTCATTCCGGTCCAGAGGTCTTTTTCGTCGTCGCTGGCGAGCAATGCCTCGAGACTCCGGAAAACGGCCTGCATCTCAACGCTGGCGATTCGCGCATCCTCCCGGCCGGCGTTATCCATCGCGGACGGGTCACTGGGACCGGCGTTCGACGGGTCTTGGCACTCATCCTGCACGACGCAGCCCATCCCGCCAGCCGCGACTTGCGCGATCCTCCGTCGCTAGTCGAGTGTAAGTAGGTGCCGCCCAACGATGAGCTGCAGCGGACGAGGCCGGCGCAAGCGATGGAGCCTCGCCGCTGAACTCAGTGTTGGGCGGTCGTTTCCACATGATCGACTCGTGAGCTATCCGTGATGAGGACCAGACCCAAGACCCGTCGCCGCCAGAGGCCGGAGCGCTGCCTG
>JANNOC010000462.1:0-2684 GCA_031398865.1 Gemmatimonadota bacterium
GTCGTCGTGGATGTGGAAACGACCGGCGGACGTCATGGGATGGGTGATCGCATCACCGAGGTCGCGGCGGTCGTCGTCCGCGACGGGCGCGTCGCCGAAGTCTTCGAGACGCTGGTGAACCCGGAGCGCTCCATACCGCCGTTTATCTCGCGGTTAACCAACATCAGTTGGGAGATGGTGCGCGACAAGCCCACCTTTCGTGAGGTGTGCCCCGATCTGCTGCGCGTGCTGCGGGGACACGTCTTCGTGGCGCACAACGCGACCTTCGACTGGCGCTTCCTCGGTGCGGAGATCGCCCGCGCGACGGGCGAGCAGTTGACCGGTCCGCGGCTGTGCACGGTGAAGCTCGCGCGCAAACTGCTCCCGCAGCTGCCGCGACGGTCGCTGGACTGGTGCGCTCGGCACTATGGCGTCGAGATCGTCGGCCGGCATCGCGCGGGAGGCGACGCCGTCGCGACGGCGCATGTGCTCATCGGGCTGCTGCGCGACGCGGCGCGTCGCGGGTGCACCACGTGGCCCGGATTGCAGGAAATCCTGGGTGCACGCACGGCGCGACGGAAACGCCGCCGGCGGAGCGCCCTGCCGGGGCCCGTGGAGCGCGACACCACGGCATGACGGCGACGCTGGTACCATCGCCGTTGCGCCCGCTGGTGCAGCAGCGCACCGTCGGCGGGTGGCGCGTGCACGCGATCCAGGCCGGTGGCCAGAAGCTCGACGGCGGCGCGATGTTCGGCGTCGTCCCCAAGCCCCTCTGGGAGAAGCGCATCGCGCCTGACGAGCGCAATCGCATTCAACTCGGCATGCGCTGCCTGCTCATCGAGCACGATTCGGGGCTCGTGCTCATTGACACCGGCGCGGGCAACAAGGAAGACGACAAGTTCTACGGCATCTACGGCATCGAGAACCGTGGCGAGGACGGGCGCACGGCACTCGAGGACGGCATCCGCGCCGCTGGCGCGCGCGTCGACGACGTGACGCTGGTCATCAACACACACCTGCACTTCGACCACGCGGGCGGCAACACCTGGGTGGACGCACGCGGTGTGGTGCGGCCCACGTTTCCCAACGCGCGCTACGTCGTGCAGGGCGGGGAGTACGCATGGGCCAGCACCACCAACGAGCGAACGGCCGCGAGTTATTTTGCGCACAACTACGTCCCGCTACGCGACGCCGGCTGTCTCGACCTCGTGGACGGTGATCGGGAGATCGTGCCCGGCATCAGTGTGGTGCGGTCACCCGGACACACGCCACATCACCAGTCGGTTGTGATTCGCTCGGGCGGCGAGGCCGCAATATTCCTCGGCGACCTCGTCCCCACGTCCGCGCATCTCCCGCTGCCATGGATCATGGGCTACGACGTCGAGCCATTGGTCACGCTCGAGAGCAAGCGCGTGTTGCTCAAACGGGCGCTGGACGAACGCTGGCTGGCGATCTTTGAGCATGACGCGACCACCGCCTGGGGACGAGTGGCGCATGACGGGAAAGCGTATGTGCTTGCCAGTGCGGACTGAGCGCCGCTCGGCGCCCTTGACTCGCGCTCCGGCCGCGTCTAACTTCCACTGTCACAATCAGGTAAGCGGTTCGGCTCGCTGCCGGACCCACCCTCTGGCCCTCGCGCATGCGAGGTGTGCTGCAGGAGTTCGGCGATTGCGGCGCTCCCTGGCGGAGTGACCGCTGCGCGGGCTCCCGTTCCATTGGGGTTCGCGTTTTTTTGTTCCCTTCTTCGGAGGACGATCAGCATTCAGGATTCGACAAAGCGCGTGCGCGTGAACCGGCAAATTCGTATCAGCCCGCTCCGCGTGATCGCCGCCGACGGCAGCCAGATGGGGATCATGGATGTCGACGCCGCTCTCGCTGCCGCGGTGGAGCAGGGATTGGATCTTGTCGAAGTCGCTCCGCTGGCGCGCCCCCCGGTGGTCCGCATCATGGACTACGGGAAGTTCAAGTTCGAGCAGGCGAAGATGGCGCGTCAGGCCAAGAAGAAGCAGCACGTGATTCTCCTGAAGGAGGTCAAGTACCGTCCGGGCATCGAGGATCACGACTTTGACACGAAGACCCGGCACGCGCGGCGCTTCCTCCAGGAAGGCAACAAGGTGAAGGTGACGCTGATGTTCCGGGGCCGGCAGATCGCGCATCCGGAGTTGGGACGTCTGGTGGTGGAGCGCGTCTCGACGGAGCTCGCCGACGTCGCCAAGATCGAGAGCGACGCGAAGATGGAAGGGAAGTCCATGACGATGATACTCACGCCGAAATAGCGAGCGGGTGCAATGCCGAAGATGAAGACTCACAAGGGAGCCGCGAAGCGCTTCTCGGTGACGGGGACGGGGAAGGTTCGCCGACTCAAGGCGAACAAGAGCCACATCCTCACCAAGAAGAGCTCCAAGCGGAAGCGCAACCTCCGTCGTGCCGCGATGATCAAGACCAACGGAGAAGCACGGAACATCAAGCGCCTTATTCAGGCGTAAGGAGCGATAGATGCCTCGCGTCAGATCGAACGTCGCGCGCCTGAAGCGCAAGAATCAGATCATGAAGGCTGCCCGCGGCGCGTACGGCGGGCGCAGCAAGCTGTGGAAGGCCGCAAAGGAGACCGTTGAGCGCGGGTGGCGCTACGCCTACCGCGATCGCTACGACCTGCGCCATTGTTGGGCAGTAAGGTCGATCGAGTTTGGGCTAGACGTGTCCTT
>JANNOC010000534.1:0-1534 GCA_031398865.1 Gemmatimonadota bacterium
CGATGCGCTGCGACCGCGTTGCGTTGATGCACGGCGGCCGCATCCTCGAGATCGATGCACCGAGTGCGATCGGTGCGCGCTTCGAGCTGCCGCTGCTGGCGGTGGGGGGCGCGAACCGGTACGCGATGCTCGGCGTGTTGCGCGCGTTCCCGCACGCGAAGTCGGTGTACCTGTTCGGTGAGGATCTGCACTACACGGACGCACGCGGCGATCAGCGAGCGGCGGACATCGCGGTTGAGCTTGCGTTGCACCTTGCTCAGCGTGGCCACCCCGATGCGACCGTGAGGCCGATCGACGCGGGCATCGAGGACAGCTTCATGGCGCTGATGGGCGGCGCGCCGACGCCTGTCGCGGCATGACCACCGCGAACGGGCCGACGCTCGCCATTGCGGTCAACGGCCTCACGCGGCGCTTCGGCGCGTTCGTCGCCGTTGACCACATCTCCTTCGACGTCCGCGCCGGTGAGGTGTTCGGCTTCCTCGGCGCCAACGGCGCGGGCAAGACGACGGCGATCAAGATGCTCATCGGGCTGCTGGCGCCGAGTGATGGCGAGGCGCGCGTGGCGGGGTTCGACGTCCATACGCAGCGCGACCAGATCCGCCGCAGCATTGGCTACATGAGCCAGCGGTTCTCGCTCTACCCGGACCTCACGGTGCGCGAGAACATCCAACTGTACGGCGGGATCTACGGGTTGACTGACCAGCAGATCACCGATCGCACCTCGGCGCTGCTCGCGTCGCTCGGCCTGTCGGGCAGCGCGAACGAACTGGTGATACGCCTGCCGCTCGGGTGGAAGCAGAAGCTCGCGTTCTCCGTGGCGCTGCTGCACGAGCCGGCGATCGTGTTTCTCGACGAGCCCACCGGCGGCGTGGATCCCATCACGCGTCGCCAGTTCTGGGAGCTCATTTACGCGGCGGCCGCGCGCGGAACGACGGTGTTCGTGACGACGCACTACATGGACGAAGCGGAGTACTGCGATCGCATCTCGATCATGGTGGACGGTCGCATTGCCGCGCTGGGTACCCCGGCGGAGCTCAAGACGCAGTGCGGTGTTCCCACGGTGGACGACGTCTTCGTTCGGCTCGCGCGCGCCGCCAAGGTCACCGCATGAGGCGCGGCGCGCTCACCGCCTTCGTGGTGAAGGAGCTGCGGCACATCGTGCGCGACCGGCAGACGCTCACCATCCTGCTGCTCATGCCGCTGGTGCAAGTGGTGCTGTTCGGTTTCGCACTCCGGAGCGACGTGCGCCACATCAAGCTCGCGGTGGTGGACGCGAGCCCCGACGTCGCCACGCTTGCGTTGCGCAGCCGATTCGCGGGCACCGAGCGCTTTCGCATCGTCTCCGTGGAGCGGAGCACCGCAGCGCTCGAGCCGCTGTTCCGCCGGGGGCAGGCTGACGTCGCGCTCGATCATATTCATGCGTTACCCCCGTCGTCGTCGTGGCCGAAACAGCGTCGGCGGCAGAAGGACTGATGACAACAAGCCCTCCGAATCTCGACGACTGCACGCGTTTATCCGAGAATGACCTGCTATC
>JANNOC010000546.1:0-2182 GCA_031398865.1 Gemmatimonadota bacterium
CTTTAGCTCGCCACCCAGTTTTTCAAATAATCCGATGAGGTCCCTTTGCCCCGAGGAGCGCAACGCTTCGCGCAAACCGACGGTCCATGGGCGGTGGGCTGCAATGACCTCGTCGCGCAGCTGTTTCAGTTGCTCAATATCTGATACCAACGCGCTTCGGTACGACCAGCATCGAACATTGGTACGGCGTTCCCGACGCCGCGATTCTCGACGGCCGGCAGCACCTTCCTCCGTCGTACAACTACCGGAACGAGACGGATCGCTTCCGATGGGCCGGGCGTCTCTGGCGCGAAGCGGATCCCGCGAGACTCGGTGTCGTGCTCGACTCACTCGTGGCGGCGAAAGTCGCGTGGGTGCCGACGCTCGACATCTACGAAGCGAGCCGTGATCTGCAGCGGGCGCAGACCCAGCCGTGGTTCGCCGACTATCTGCATCCGACGCTGGAAGACTACTTCCGCCCCGATCCCGCCAACCACGGTTCGTACTTCTTCGGCTGGAGCTCGACCGACGAAACATACTGGAAGGAGAACTATCGCCTCTGGATGAATGCGCTACGCGATTTCGAGCGGCGCGGTGGGGTCATCGGTGTCGGAGACGACGCGGGCTTCATCTATCAGCTCTACGGATTCGGCCTGATCCGCGAACTGGAGCTGCATCAGGAAGCGGGGTTTCAGCCGCTGAAAGTCATCCAGCATGCCACGGGCAATAACGCGCGCATTCTCGGGCGCGAAGCTGACCTCGGCCGCGTGCGGGCCGGATTTCTCGCCGATCTGATCGTGGTGAACGGCAATCCGCTCGAGAATCTCAAGGTGCTGTATCCCACGGGCGTCGAGGAGGTGCGCTACGGCGTCGTGGTGCGCGGCGGCGGGGTCGAGTGGACCATCAAGGACGGCATTCCGTACCACGCTCCGACGCTGCTGTCCGACGTGAAAACGCTGGTGGCGCAAGCGCGAGCCGAGCGGCGGGCGAAGGCACTCCCTCGTTAGGCGCCGTGCCGCGCTGTCAGTCCTTTACTGATGGTGGTCGTGCGCGGCCTCGGCGCTTCGGAAGGGCACCCACCTCCTCGATCCTGGCAATCACGTCGCCCTCGAGAATCTCGTCGACGACATCGATGCCCTGGACCACCTCGGCGAACACCGTGTAGTCCCGGCCGAGGCGCCGGTTGTCCTTGAGATTCACGAACCACTGCGCGTCCCCGGTGTCGTGACCGCGCGTGCTCATCCCCACGGTGCCACGCGTGTGGTGCACGGTACCGAGCTCGTCGCGGAGATATTGCGACCAACCGACGTATTCGTTCGCGCCTGGACTTCCGCCCTGAATGACGAAATCGTGCTCGACGCGATGCCAGGTCAACCCGTCATAGTATCGCTTGCGAGTAAGCGCGAGAATGCGCGCCGCCATCATCGGCGCGACGTCGCCGCGCAACCGGACGACGAACGATCCGCCGCCGCTGCCCGTCGCCATGGTCACCCGCAACCGGATATCAGCGCCGAGCGCCAGCGCGATAGCACGCGCCGGCAGCTCGAAACGTCCATCCGGTGGACGGTCGTCGCTGGCCGGACGCCTCGCCGCCTCGAGTAGCGCGACGCGCGCATCCCGCGATGAGGCGTTCGCGGAGGTGACCCATCGCTCGAAGGCTGCGCTCGCGGCCGCGCGCACGCCGGAATCGGGCGAGGCCATGAGTGCGATCGCCGCTGCACGCACCGCTTGCGCGCCCTTGGCGTCCAGTGCCGAGCGGAAACGATCGTGGTCCCTGTGGCCCGTGAGCTGTGCCAATGCCTCAATGGCTGCTTCCTTCACGTTGTCATCGCTGTCGCCAACGAGCGTGCGGAGGGTCACGGAGTCGGCGACTATCGCGGCCGCGCGCGCTGTGTACAGGCGCACTTGCCACCGCCGATGTTTCGCGAGCAACGCGATGCGGGATCGCGCCTCATCGGGGCGCAGGCGCGCGAGCGCCACCACCGCATGCGCGCCGGCGTGCCACGCGACGCCGCCTCTCGAACGCCGCGACGCGTCTGGCGAGAGGTCATCGATCCATGCACGCATGGTCGCGACGAGCGCGTGGTCGCGCGAGCACGCGTCAGTGGTCAGATCGGCCGCGCGAAGACGCACTGGCCATGCGCTATCGCCGAGTGCGATGCGGAGCGCGTCACAGTCCTCGCGCTTGCCCGCCTTCGCCAAT
>JANNOC010000579.1:0-3724 GCA_031398865.1 Gemmatimonadota bacterium
CAATGCGCATTTCGCGCGAGGAAAGGAGAGTCTGATGAAATTGAAGGTTGCTTCCGGGATACTTGGCCTAACGTATAGAGCTCTATCCGGAATCCCGTGAAGAAGGACCAGCGATTCGAGCTCAAGTCGTGGCGGAGATGATACCGGTGATCGGAGCGGAATCAGGATTTCGGATGGAGCCAAGTTGGACTGAGCCGCCGAGCGACACATGGGTGTTGATTCGCCGCTCGAAGATGATGGACGCGGAGCGAGCGCGACAACGTGGGGTATGTGACAGGCGTGAAAGCGTTGGTGCGGGGCGCAATCGCCGGTGGAGGGAGTGAGAAGGAACAGCCGCAGATGGTGAGCCGATGGTTCGGAATGAGTGAAGAGAAGAGCGCGGCCACCACGGCTGAGTGGCCGTGTGAGAGCGGAGAGATAGAACGCCGGTGGCTCGTCACGAGGAATCCTCATAGAGCGGGATTGACCGCTGTGGTTCGACCGGACCTACGGTGCGCATGATGCCTTGACCACACTGGAGACAGGGTTGTTCGAGGGGTTCGGTGTGCGTCTGGGTGAGAGCGGGCTTCTGCGCATCAAGCAGGACGCGTGCTCGTTCGATGGAATGGACTCGCAGGCGATTGGCCATGAACCCGTAGTAACGGATGCGGACGAAGTGGGTGGGTACGACGTGCATGAGAAAACGCCTGAGGAACTCGTCCGCCTGGAGGGTCATGGTCTTGGAGACGTTGTCGTGGGCATAGTCGCGATAACGAAACGAGACGCGTTCGCCGTCGAAGCCGACGATGCGCGAGTTGCTGATGGCGATGCGGTGGGTGTAGTTGGCCAGATACGCGAGGACTTGTGCAGGGCCACCGAAGGGCGCCTTCGCATAGACGACCCACTCTTTGGCAGAGGCCCGCGCGAGTAGCGCGGCGAGGGCGGCCGAGTTGGCGAGAACCCGCTCTGGAACCTCGAGCACTCCGCGGTCCCATGCCTGGCGCAGTGACAAACAGAGACGGGTCCGAAAGCGGCGCGAAAGAACCTTGACGGGAAGAAAGAACGTGGGCTTGCGTACGCCGATCCAGCGCGTTCCATCGGCCGAGAAGCCTCCACCGGGAACGACGCAATGAATGTGTGGATGAAGCACGAGTGTCTGGCCCCACGTGTGAAGCACGCAGAGCGCGCCGGCACGGAGCTCTAGCTTGCTTTGCGCGACATCGGTGAGCGTGGCTCCGACCGCTCGGAAGAGTAGGTCGTAGAAGATCCGCGGCGCGTGCAGGGCCAGAACGTTCAGTTCCTCAGGCACGGTGAAGACCACGTGAAAGTACGGAACGGGGAGAAGCTCCGCCGAACGCGCCTCGAGCCATTTGCGACGCGCCGAGGACTGGCAGCGCGGGCACGCGCGGTTGCGGCAGGAGTGCCATTGAATGTGCTCGTACCCGCAATGGTCACACTGCTGCCGTTGCCCGCCAAGGGCGGGCGTACGGCACGCGCCGATCGCACGCATCGCCTTCCGCTGGTCTGCCGTAGTGCGGTGGGTGGGCAGATAGCTCTCGCTCCGCGCTCGCACGATCGCGCCGAGATCGCTCTCGGCGGCCACGGCTCAGGGGTGCGTGGACGCCGGAGCCAGCAAGGCGGCGATCTGCTCGAGAGGACTGACGGCCCTGGCCATGGTCTGGGGCGAGACGTGCGTGTAGGTCTCGGTTGTGTGGACGTTGGAGTGGCCGAGCAGCACCTGAACCACGCGCGTGCTGGTTCCGTTCTCGATCAGATGCGTGGCGTACGAGTGACGTAACGTTCGCGGTGTGATCCTCTTCGACAGGCCGGCGCGTTCGGCGGCGCGGCGGACGTACTTCTGCACCGTGGCCGGATCGATTGGCCGCGAGCGATCTCTGGCCGCGGGGAAAAGAAGATCGGTCAGATGTTCCCGCCGCCAGTGCTCACGGAGAAGGGCGAGCACGGTCGGGGAGAGAGGGACGTAGCGATCCTTCTTTCCCTTCCCCTGACAGATCCGGATGAGCATGCGCGAGGAGTCGATGTCCCGAGCACGAAGAGCGAGCGCTTCACTGATCCGTAGGCCGGCCGAGTAGATCGTCGTCAGCAGGACCCGATAACGCGCAATGGAAATGGAGCTGAGAAAGCGCGCCGTCTCTTCGGGCGAGAGCACCACTGGAAGACGACGTCCGGTTCGGGCGTACGCGATGCGCTGGACCTCATCCGTCCGGCCGAGGACCTGGCCGTAGAGGAAGCGCAGGGCGCACACGATCTGGTTGAACAATGTCGCCGAGACGTGCTTGTGCTCCCGTAGCCAGATCTGATACTCGGTGACCTGTGCTGCGCCGAGTTGATCAGGAGACCTGCCGAAGTGCCGTGCGAAATGTGCGACGGCCGCGATGTAGGTCTCCTCGGTTCGTGGAGAGTAGTTCCGGGTGCGGAGAATGCTGCGCATCCGCTCGCGCAATGGGGTGGTGACCATGACGAATCTCCTTTCGCGTTGAAGTTGGTTGACTCCAACACGATCGGTTCGTCATTGATCACTTGCTCGTCCGCGAGGATCTTCCCTCGGCGCAGCACGCCGCCGTCAGGCGGCTTAGTCCAACTATATATTGAGCCCCAAGCCCTACGCCGCCTATCACGCGCCTCTGAAGCATAACGGGCGAACGGCTTCAGGCTCGCGGTATCGTAACATCCTCGAGCATCTGGTGTTGCACGCGCGAATAAGGACGCATGGGTTGTTATGCGTCGGGTCTTGACGTCTAATCGCCATTCGGTTCTTCCACACATTCCGTTTCCCCAATCATCTCACCCAGAGCGTCGAGCGGGCTTTGCACTCCCGAGGCGCCGAGGCCGAGGACGTGCGTGTAAATCATCGTGGTCTTCACGTCGGCGTGGCCCAGGAGCTCCTGAACCGTTCGGATGTCGTGACCGGCCTGCAGGAGATGAGTGGCGAATGAATGGCGCAGAGTGTGCGGAGTGGCAGCCTTCGCAATGTCAGCACGCCTGGCTGCCTGCTGCACCGCTCGCTGAATGATCTGCTCTCCGAGGTGATGGCGACGCTCGATTCCGCTCCGCGGATCGATGCTGCGCTTTGCCGCGGGAAATACCCACTGCCAGCCCCACGACCGGTCGGCGCTCGGATATTTTCGTGCCAGCGCAAAAGGCATCCAGACTCTCCCGAAGCCCGCCGCCATGTCGCGATCGTGCAGCTCGCGGGCATTCTCCAGGTGTCGCCGGAGCGCGCCGGCCAGAACCCGCGGCAAGGTCGTCGAACGGTCCTTGTTCCCTTTGCCTCCGCGCACAACGACTTCACCGCTCTGGAAGTCGAGGTCCTTCACCCGCAATCGCAGCCCCTCGAGCACGCGCATGCCGGTGCCGTAGAGGAGCCGCGCTACCAGCTGCGGTGTTCCGCTCATCTGTCCCAGCAGACGCCGGACCTCGTCCCGCCCCAGCACCACCGGCATCCGGGTCGACCGCCGCGCGCGAATGAGATCGCTCATCCAGGCCACTTCCTCACCCAGCAGCTCGCGATAGAGAAAAAGAATCGCGCTCAACGCCTGGTTCTGCGTCGAGGCCGAGACGTTCCGCTCCACCGCCAGCCACGAGAGGAACTCGTTGATCTCCGGCGCGCCCATCATGCTGGGGTGCCGCTTACCCTGGAAGAGAATGAAGCGGCGCGCCCACTGCACGTAGGTATCTTCGGTCCGGATGCTGTAGTGACGCGTTCGCAACAGCGCGCGCATCC
>JANNOC010000581.1:0-5741 GCA_031398865.1 Gemmatimonadota bacterium
AGTAGCGCTGGCGGAAAACCTGGCCCGTCATCGGCCACGCGAAATACTAAATAATCGTCCTCTTGTTCCGCGCTTAAGATGATCTGCGTCGGGGTCACGCGTAGCGCATTGTGCAGCGCATACATGAGCGCGCTGCTGGTCAAATCGCGATCAAAAAACCAGAAGGCTGGTGCGCCATTGTCTTGCACTTCAATGGTGATGCGCCCGGCGCTGATGGCACGCGCCTCAACCAAAACATCTTGCAAAAAATCCGTCGGCGAATGCGCGTCAATCCGCGGGGCGAAATGGCCGCCTTCCAATTTGCGCTGCGGGCGGGTTCGCTGCGTTTCGGCTCGCTGCGGGCGGGTTCGCTGCGTTTCGGCTCGCTGCGGGCGGGCTCGCCTCGCGTCGGTTCGCTCCGTGTCGGTTCGCTGCGCACCGGTTCGCTCCTTACTGGCTCGTACTTCGGCTCCGGGCGCGTGGGCTCACTCTGACGCGGCTCGTGTCCGGGCACGATGACCGCGCGGTCAGGCTCGCGCCGGGCGGTCCCGGTGTGGACGGCGCGCCGGTCCTCGGACTGCTGCGCGTCGTTCCCCTCGAGCGTCGCTGGTTCCGAGCGCCGCCCGCGCCCTGGCGGAAAAGTGCCCTGTGCGGGAGGCAGCTTTTTCACCGGCTCGTACTTCGGGATGCGCGTGCCGTCACCCGAGCCGATCGCGGTCCACTTCGGGATGGCGCGTCGAGTCGTGTCCCTCGCCGGCGCCGGCGTCGGCTGACGAGGCGGTACGAGGATCACGAAGCGATACGGTGATCCGTAGCAGTCCCCGTACCCGAGTGACGTCAGGCCGAACATCCACGGGTGGAATGCGGAGACATGGACGTAGTTGGCGTAGCCGTACGCGGGGAAGAGGTGCCGGGAATAATCGGAATAGCCCGCGTATCCGTAACAGTCACCGTACCCGCGTGAGCGTGAGGAATATCGGTCATACCCTCGATCGGACAGGGAGAGAATATCGTAGGAGTACTGCACGTCCGGATCCGGAATCGTGCGGTTCGCGAAGTCTTCGATCGCCGTCTCCGGATCCTGATGCGCGATCCTGGCCAATCGCGTATCCCGCCAGCTCCGACCGCGCGTGTACTCGCTGAAATCAAAAGGGACCGGCGAAGCGATCGCGAGCACGTACACGCGTTCTCCGTACGACGATTCACCGTACTGGCCCATTCCCGGCACCTGAACGGACATTTCCTGATCGGCGCGGACAAGGCTCGTCGACGCAGGCGAGCGCGGATGAATCACGCGCACCTCGCCACGCTCGGACATCGCCAGGACGGTCACGTATGCGCCAGCATCGGTGCGGAAATACACGCGGGACCGGGAGTCTCGACTCCGATAGGAGTCCGAAGCCCACAGCGACACCCGTGGCGGATCGTCAACCGTCGCGACACGTTCGTACGCTTGCCTGCCGGTGATCGTGGACCGATCCTGCGCGAGAGCCGCGGTGGGACCGAGCGCCATCGTGACGGCCACCAGCATGCTGAACGATCTCACAACATCCTCCGCGTCACGAGAGTCGGGCGAAGCGCCCGGCGTGCACGATAACACTCCGACAGGAAATGGGGACGACGCAACGCTACCGCCGCATGGCGCATGCCCGTTTCCCGCACCTTCTCAAGCGTTCGTCTGTCATCGCCTTACGATCACATCCCGTCGCCAGCGTCGACGTACCGTCCTGAAATGATGGCACCCGTCGTCCCGATCCAGGGACACAGGACACCATACCCCGTAGTCCGCGCCGCGTGCCGCGAGCCACCCTGCGGAGGGTCGTGCCGCGTGAGTAGCTTCCCGCCATGCGACCGGACAGCGGCTCTCGCGCCGACCTCTTCGATCCCTCCGCGCTCGCCGCGCTGGGCACCATCGAGATCGTGGCGCGATGGATCGTGGACGGCTTCATCGCGGGGCTGCACCGGTCGCCCCGCAAGGGTTCGTCGGTGGAATTCGCGGAGTACCGGCCGTACCTGCCCGGCGATGATCTGCGCTATCTCGATTGGAAGATCGTCGCGCGCGCCGACCGCTGGATGGTAAAGCAGTTCGAGGCGGAAACCAACATGCGTGCCGTGCTCGTCCTCGATGCGAGCCTGTCCATGGACTGGTCCGGCTCCTCGGCCCGCCTCACAAAGCTCGCCTACGCGGAGCGCGTCGTCGCCGCGTTGGCGCTCCTCCTGATCCGCCAACGTGACGCCGTCGGCCTTGTGCGTTTCGACGATCGCGTGCGCGCCGTTGTTCCGTCGCGAGCCCGCTCCGCGCATTGGCGGCGCGTGGTCGCCGCGCTCGACGGAGCGACGGGAGGCACAGCGTCCGCCGCGGCGGATGGTCTCCTGCGTGCAGCCCAGCTCGCGCGACGTCCGGGTCTCGTGGTCCTGGTATCCGACCTGCTCGTCGAGCCGCTCGAGGTCGAGCGCGCCGCTCGCGCCCTGCGCGCCGCCGGTCACGACGTCGTGGTGCTGCACATCATGGATCCGTCGGAGCGCGAGCTCGACGGCGCCGGCGAGGGATTGTACGTGGATCCGGAAAGTGGACTCGAGGTGCCGGTCGCCGTGACCGACGTGCGTGCGGCGTACGCGGCGACCGTGACGCACGCGCTCGCGGAGTGGCGCGCCCTCCTAGGCGCGGCCGGCGTCAGTTACAAAACGATCCAGACCGACGCGCCCTTCGGCGTGCCGCTCAGCCGCGCCTTCGCCGCGCGCCAGCGGATGCGATGAGCTTTCTCGCTCCGTTCGCGCTTTTTCTGGTAGCCGCGGCCGGCGTTCCGCTCGCACTGCATTTTCTCCGACGGCGGATAGGATTGCGCGTGCACTTTCCCGCCGCGCGCTATCTCGCGCGCGCCGAGCGGGAGCACAGCCGCCAGCTTCGTCTGCGCAACCTGCTGCTCCTGTTGCTGCGTGTCGCCACGGTCGCCGTGATCGCCCTCGCCGCGGCGAAGCCTCTCGCGATGCTCCTGGGTGGTCATCCCCCGGTGTCGCTCGCGATCGTCCTGGACAACTCCCTCAGCAGCGCCGCCGTGAGCGGTGGCCGTCCGGTACTGCATGAGCTTCGCGATGTCGCAAACCGTGTCGTCAATCAGGCCGTCGCGGGCGATCAGCTGGCGCTCGTCACCGCCGATGGACGCGTGATTGCCGGGAACGCGGAAGCAATATCGGGCGCGCTCGCGCGCATCACGCCGCTGACAGGCGCTGGCGATCCCGCTGGCGCACTACGGCGCGCCGCGTCGCTCACACGGGCGAGCACGGACCGGACGCCGGCCATCGTTCTGCTGACCGACGGGCAGCGGACCAGCTGGAGCGGGAACGGTGCACTGCCTGCGGACGCGCCGCACCTGGTGGTGTATCTCTCACCTGGGCAAACGCCGCCCAATCGCTCGGTGCAGAGCGCGTACGCGCGCCCGGAGCGCTGGACACCGGGTGGCGCGGTGGTCGCGCGGCTGCGGTCCCAGGATTCGGTGACCTATCGCATCGCACTGCGCGCCGAGCGCACGCTGCTGCGAACGCTCGCGCGCGGGACGATGGCGGAGGGGGAGGCGAACGCGGAGATTGACGTGCGTGCCGCCCCGCCCGAACGCGGCTGGGTGAGTGGCATGGTCGAGCTGGCGCCTGACGAGCTGCGGGCGGACGACACGCGCCACTTTGCCGCGTGGATCGGCCCCGCGCCGCAACTGCTGGCGGACACGTCCGCCGGCACCTTCGTGACGGGCGCCGCGGATGTCCTGCGGAGCAGCGGGCGCGTCAGCGCTGCCGGGCCTAACGAGGGTATCATGGTCACTGCCGCGGACCTGGCGGCGCGACTTCCGGCCGTCATCGTGGCCCCGCGCGATCCCGTTCGCGCCGGCGTCGCGAACCGGGCGCTCGAACGACTGGGCATCCCATGGCGATTCGGCGACGTGCGGCGGAACCCGGCGGTGACTCGCGGTCGTCGAGTGGACGGCGCGACGGTGACCTGGCGATTCGCTCTCGAACGGCGTCCCGGCGCGGAAGCGAGCGACACCCTCGCGACGGTTGCGGGCGAGCCGTGGATCGTCGCGGGTCCGCGCTACGTGCTGGTTGCCTCGCCGCTCGATCCGGCGGCGACCAGCTTGCCGGTGAGTGCGGCGTTCGTTCCCTGGTTGTACGACGCCGTGTCCCAACGGCTGTCCGGGGACGCGGGACACATTGCGCACGCCACACCCCAGGCGTCCGTCCAGCGGCCGTCGGGTGTGGACGCGCTGGAACGGCCCGATGGTGTGCACACGGCACTCACGACGCGGGTGTTTTCTGCGCCAGAGACGACGGGCGTATACTTTTTCCTCCGTGGCGCGCGCCGGGCCGGCGCGCTGGTCGTCAACGTGGATGAAGGGGAATCGGTGCTGCAACGATCGTCACCGCGGGACATGCGCATGCGCCTCGGCGCGCGCGATATTCATTTCGCGCGGGATGCAGGGGACGCGGCCACGCTCGCCTTCTCAAACACGGGCCGCCAATCGGTACTCACGCCCCTTCTCCTTCTCGCGGCGGCGCTGCTCGTGGCGGAAACCGTCGTGGTGGCGGCACTGCGGCGACCCGCGATCCTCCCCGCACGAGCGGCGTAGTGGGACTACCCGTTCTGCTCGACGCGCTGGAGTCGCTGCCGGACTTCGCGCGGCTGATTGGATTACTCCCCGCGCCAGGAGAGCGCCGCACGGTCGGCGGGCTGGTGGGCTCGAGTGCTGCCGTCGTCGTGGGTACACTCGCGCGCCGCTTTCCGCATCGGTTCCTGGTCGTCGTGACCGAGACGCTGCCGCAGGCCGAACGCTGGCTCGCGGATCTGCAGGGCGTCCTGGATGACACGCCTGTGGCGCTGTACCCGCCGCGCGAAGGGTTCGGCGAGGCGGAACCGCACGCGGAGATCGCCGGCGAGCGCGTCGAGACGCTGGAGCGTCTCGGACGCGGCGATGTTCGCGTGCTGCTCACCACCGCGCGTGCCACACTGGAGCGCACACGACTCCCGCGAGCCCTGGCCAATGCACGACTCGAGCTCAGACGTGGCGACATTCGCCGTCCGGCGGTGCTCGCCGAGCATCTCGAGCGCGTCGGCTTCGAGCGTGTGGCAATGGTCGAGGACGTCGCGCAGTTCAGCATGCGCGGCGGCATTCTCGACATCTACGGATTCGGAATGGCCGAGCCGGTCCGCCTGGAGTTCTGGGGAGACGAGATCGCCGAGCTGCGGCATTTCGATCTCCAGACACAGCGCTCCACACGCGCGGCTGAGCTGGCGCTCATCCTGCCGGTCGAGGCGCCCGCGATCAGTGATGCGGGCGACGCCGAACGGCAATCGCTCGCGACCCTGTGGCCACCCGACGCGCTGCTCGTGATTCCCGGGGACACGCACCTCGAGCCCGAAATGCGCCGCACATGGGACGAGGCCGCGCATCACATCGAACTCGCGCGTCGCCGAGGCGAAGCGACGCCCTCCCGGGAAGAACTGTACGACACACCCGGCGACGTGCTGTCACTCCTGGAGCGATTCGGACAGCTGCTCGTCAGCGCGCGCGCGCAACCGGGGAGCGAGGATGCGGTCGCCTTTCCGTTGCTGCCCCCCGAGAGTATCGGACGCGATATTCGCAAGCTCGTTCGTACCGTACGCGACGGTATTCCTACCATCATCCTGTGTGACAATGCCGGACAGGCGGAGCGGCTCGACGAACTGCTGAATGAGAGTTCGTCCACACCGTCGCCCGCCGCGCTCGTGCTGGGTG
>JANNOC010000597.1:0-2681 GCA_031398865.1 Gemmatimonadota bacterium
GCGCCTCCCAGCGCAGGCCGAAGTTGACGGTTAGCGTCGGCACCGGCTTCCAGGTGTCCTGGGCGTACAGCGCGTACTCGTCCACTTCAATCGCCTGTGTCCCAGCCTGCTCGGGCGTCGTGAGCGGCGGAACCGGCGCGAACTGGAGGTAGAACAGCAGCGGTCCGGTGATCCCCTGGCCGACGGGACAGCTTCCCGTTGTGCTGGTGCCGCCGCCCGAGCATTCGACATACCGGGGACCAAGGCGCTGATAGTTCAGGAACCCGGGGACACTGCTGAAGATGTAGCGTCCATTGGCGAAGCCGATGAAGGTCTGCTTCGCTTCCGTACGATTCCACTCCCCGCCGATCTTGAAGAGGTGGTTGCCCTTGCTCCAGGAAATGTTATCGAGGACCTGGATGCGCGTGTCGTATGCCTCGATGGGAATGAAGAACGGCATGCCCCAGCGGAAGCCGTTCGCGAAGTCCACGCCCGTGTCAGGAAATGGCCGGCCGCCGGAGAGCGTTGGTCCACTGTACGGCCGCGGGCGATCCTCGCGCGAGAGCTGGAAGCGGAACTCGTTGGCGACGGTACTGCCCAACTGCGAGCTGAGACTCCCGTTGACCGCGTGGGAATAATCCTTTTCGATCGCGTTGGCGCTACGACCCCACGTATCCACGTCGAAGGTACCGTTCTCCTGGCGCGAATTCGTATAGTTGTACTTGAGCGAAGCGGTGTGGGCAGAGTTCAGGATCAGGTCGAATTTCGCCAGAAGTGCGTTGGCGTCATTGGTGCGCGGAATCGAGCCGAAGTCCGCGCGCAAGGCACCGCCAAAGGCGGTATCCGTGTATGACCGCAGCAATCTGAATTCGGCATTGTCCGGACGCGTTGACTGCTTCGTCTCGTCATATACCTGCTGATCGTACGCGAGAAAGAAAAACATCCGGTCGCGACGGATCGGGCCGCCTAACGTGAAACCGAATTGATGCTGCTGGAAGTCCGGTTCGACGGACCGGCTGTCGTGCTCGAACTTCTGGGAGAGCGCGTCGTGCTTGCCGAAGTAGTGCATGGAGCCGCGCAGCTTGTTGGTGCCCGACTTGGTGATGACGTTGACGAACCCGCCTCCCGAGCGTCCAAACTCCGCGTTCGCGCCCTGCGCGACGACGACGAGTTCCTGCACCGCGTCGAGGTTGAAGGTGAACGCGGGACGCTGCCCGCCGCGCTGCTCGCCGAAGAACGGATTGTTGAAGTCCGCTCCATCCACCGAGACATTGTTGTGAATGCCACGCTGTCCGCCCACGCTGAGCTCGTCCCCGTCCGGGCCCTGCACCACCGCCACATTCGGGGTGAGCAGCGTGAGGTTCAGATAGTTACGTCCGTTGTTCGGAAGCCCCGACACGACCTCGTCGGTCAGCGTCGTCGCGGCCTCCACGCGCGTCACGTCCACGAGCGGCTCTGCCGCCGTGATGGTGACTGCGCTGAGACTGGCCGCCTGGCGCTCGAGCGCAAAGGGCATGTCCACCGTCTGGCCCAGGCGCACCACGATGCCGTCCCGGCTGCGCTCACCGTATCCCAGGGCACGCGCACTGACCGCGTACGTGCCCAGCGGGAGCAGCGTCGCGACGAAGATGCCGCGATCGTTCGTCCCCGTGTTGCGAACGTAGTTGGTCTCCACGTTCCGCAGGGTCACGGTCGCCGTGGGAATGGGAACGCCGGAGGCATCGGTGATTGCCCCGCGAATCACGCCGGTGGTCGCTTGCGACTGCGCGGCGATGCGGTCGGGCGCGAGGAGGAGGGCGACAGCACAGAGAGACGACACGAGGAACGGGGTCCCGCGACGGCAACGGCGATGCGGCATAGGGCTCCCTCGAGAAGGTGCGGGGCATGCCTGCTGATCGCCTGCGAAAATGCTTGCGTCGGGTACTCGGCGCAATAGCGCGCGCGGCGCTGTTACATTTCCGCGCGTGCGCTGTTACGTCATTCGTTTACGGACTCGCCCTCGCGGCTGCTGGAATCGCGCAGCAACTCGTCCATGTGGCGCCGTAACTCGCGCAACTCGCTGCGCTGCACGGCAATCTGTTCACCCAGCAATCCCGTCGCGAACAGTACGCTGCCGACGATGACGCATAACTGCACGAGCTCGAGCAGCGGACGGAATCCGAACCCGGAAATACGGAGAATGATCGCGAGCACGCCGGCGAGCACGCCGACCAGAAAAAGCAGCGCGCCGGTCAGGCCGAACAGCAGCAGAGGTTTCTTCCCGAAGCGCAATTCGAACCACACCGCCAGCATGTCCAGCACACCGATGGGGATGCGGCCGATGCCGAACTTCGAGCGTCCCGCATGCCGAGGATACAACGGCACGGGAATCTCGGTCACCCGGTAGCCTTCGCTGGCCGCCATCACCACCATGTAGCGGTGCCAGTCAGGGCGCATCGGCAGCGCTTCCATGATCTCGCGGCGATAAGCCTTCACCGAGTTGAGATCCTTGACCGGCACATCGAACAGCGAGCGACTGAGCCCGTTGTAGATCTTGCTGACGAAGGCCTTCTCGTACTTGCCTTCCTTGAATCCGGTGACCATGTCCGATTCGTCGGCCAGAATCGGCGCGACCAACCGCGGAATGTCTTCAGGCTTGAACTGCAGGTCCGCCGGATAGAACACCAGGATATCACCACGCGAGTTCAGCCAGCCCGTGCGCA
>JANNOC010000635.1:0-9507 GCA_031398865.1 Gemmatimonadota bacterium
CTGCCGGAGCCCCGCTTCGCGCCCAATCCTCCAGCGGCGAATCCGGTGCGTGTCGTGCAGCAACTCGTACAGCGTCTCGACGGCAACCGCGGGCGGGTTGTCCGCCTTGCGCTTGGCTTCCTGAATGATCACCTCGAGCTCGCGCGCGAGTTCGCCACCGTCGATGACCGAGTTGGCGTACGCATCGGCCTGGATCTCGAGTCCCGCGGCGAAGCTGTCCGCCGGCAGCACGGTGTAATAGCTCGTGTGATCGTAGATCGTGTGCGCGTTGAGATAGCCGCCGCTGCTCTTGGTCTCCTTGGCGATCTCGCCTACACCGCGCCGGGCTGTTCCCTTGAAGAACATGTGCTCCAGTACGTGCGCAATCCCGACGACATCGTCCGTCTCGTCGAAGTAGCCGGCCTTGACGTACGTGACAATGGCGACCACCGGCGCGGAATCGTCGCGCCGCAGCAGCACGGTGAGGCCGTTCGGCAGGACGACGCGCCGGACCGTCGCGGGATCGATCGTCGCGGCGCGGGCGAGGGCCGCCGTGGTCACGTGGAGATGGATCGGTAGCGCAGAACGATGAGTCCGAGCGTAAGGCACGCGAGACCGTAGCCGAGCGCCCAGACGAGGATGCGCTCATCCACGCCTGACCCGAGCAGCAGTGCGGAGCGCAGCTCGGACAGCTTGTCCACCGGCGGGAACACCGTCACCAGCGTTGCGGCCGCGGAGTCGCGTCCGGCGTAGCGGTCCCGCAGAAAGGTCGAGAACACCCACACCAGAATCAGGAGCAACCCGTCGTGCTGCGTGAGCGACGACAGGAGAAAGCCGATGCCGCCCACCAGCACATACACGATCGCGACATACGCGAACGCCCCCAGCGGCATCCGTGCGCCGGATTCCCACTCGTACAGGAAGTACAGCCCGCCGAGGATCAGCAGAATGCCCGCGCCGTGCACCAGAAAGCTGGTCGCGTAGTAGCGCGGGATGGACAGCGGCTTGGCGAAGAGAAAGCGGAAGTACCCGAACTTGCGATCGTTGGAGCTGATGCCGTTGACGGCGAACAAGGTCGCCGCGCCCGCGAACGTGGTGAGCACCATGCCCAGTACGGCGAGCGTGACCTGCTGCCCCCCGTGAATTCCCCAGGCGTCGCCGAACTGCTCGCGCATGCCGAGCACCGCGGGAAGGGAGGTGAGCGCGAGAATTAACAGCGTCGCGATCCCACGCTCGCGCGCGTAATCCTCGAGCATCCACAGCGAGTATCGGCCGAGTCGTGCTCTCATACGCCTTCTCCCACGACTTCACGAAAATGCTGCTCCAGCGCGGAATGTGCCGGCACCAGTGCGGTCACCATGGCACCACGCGCGATCAACTGCGCGACACCGCGGTTCAGCTCGACGAGTGAAATCGCGGGAATGCTGAAATCGCCACGCCCCTCATCCACTGCGTTCGCGAAGACGTCGCGCACCAGCTCGCCGCCCGCACCGACTGTGAGGTGGTACGCGATATCGGCGCCAGAGGACGCACCGTGCGCACCACTCGTCTGGACCACGCGCTGCAGCTTGCCGTGGTCCATGATCGCGACCCGGTCCGCGAGCCGTTGCAGCTCATCCAGATTATGCGACGCGATGACGATGACGCGGTCGGCGCGACGCAGCTCTCCGACGATATCGCGAAAGCGCTGGGTCCACACCGGATCGAGACCGTGGGTCGGTTCGTCCAGGATCAGGATGCGCTCATCGCGCAGCAACGCCTGCGCCAGCCCGACGCGTTGCAGATTGCCCTTGGAAAGCGCCCGGATCGCTTTGCCGCGATGCTCCTCGAGTCCGAGGCGCGCGATCACGGTGTCCACGCGCCCGTCGACTTCGTGCGCCGCGACTCCGGCGAGCACGGCGAAGCGGCGCAGCGCGCCCTCCGCTGTCCAGCGCGGCCGGATCGTCATGAGCTCGGATAGATACCCGACGCCGTGCCGCTCGACGAAGACGCGCGGGTCGTCGCCCTGTATGCGAACGGAGCCGTGCGTGGGGCGGAGATAGCCCAGCAGCAGCGCGATGATGGTGCTCTTGCCGGCCCCGTTCGGTCCCGCAATCCCGAGCACTTCCCCTGGGGCGATACGGAGCGAAAAATCAGCGACCGCACGTACGGTGCGGTCGGGGAAGGGGCGGGGTAAGGAACGATAGATCTTGCTGACGTCGCGAAATTCGATCACGGGCCCCGCATCATCGGTTGCGCTGGCATCGGTGCCGCGCACCCGGTCCATTCTCCGGTGCCCGCGCGGTTGAGCCACGTGCCCGCCTCCTGCATCCGCCCCAGACGGGCGAGCGCGCAGCCGAGAAATCCCTGCGCGCTGCGATCTTCCGGCGCCAGTGACACGGCGCGCACCAGAAAGCTGCGCGCGAGATCGTTGTTGCCGGCGACGAGCAGGACCTTACCCATCTCGCGTTGCGCAACCGCGTTGCCCGGCTCGAGGCGAATGGCGGTGCTCAACTCGCGCTGCGCGGTGAGCAGATCTCCCTCCTCGCGAGCAATGCGGCCGAGGTATACATGCGGCAGCGCGAGTTCCGGTTTGTCGCGCGCGACTTTCGCAAACTCGCCGCGCGCCGCTTCGCGGCGTCCCGCCGCGTAATGCTCGGTGCCGCGCTCCATCCCGCTCTCGCGATTGGCCATCCACAGGAACACGCCCGCCAGCACGGCCGCCACGACGACCAGCGGGATCCCGATGCGCACGACATTCACTCGTCCGACACCCGTCGGACCCGCCGGCGCAGAGTCGTTAGGCGTCGCGAGCGTGGCGGCCACGGCTGGCGCGACGACGCCCGTGTCGGGTGCCAGACCAGCCTCCAGCTTCTGAACCGCCTGGCGCGCGGCGGCGACGTCCGCGCTCGTTGGGCGATACTCCGGGCGTGAGGCGCGGTCGCGCGCGGCCAGAAACTCCAGCAGCGCATGCGCCTGGTCCAGCGTCAACTGTTGCCGCTGGCGCAATTCCGCGACGAGCGCCTGGCCACCCTGGGCGGACCCGCCCATCAGTGTGCGCAACGCGGTTTCGACCCCCGACCACACGTCCAGCAGGTCGGCGGCGAGATCTTCCTGGTGCCGCGCGACGTCCAGCCGCGCGACGATGGGACGCACTGCATCGAGAGCCGCGAGGGCCGACCGCTGGTTCGGCGTCGTCACCGGACGATGCGGAGCAGGCCCGCATCCGCGCTGCCCCGCACGAAGCTCTCGGGATCCGCGGTGGAGATCACCACGCCGCTGATCGAGAAGCCGCGGCGCGCTTCCGTGATCATGAAATCCTGCAGGGAGCGGCCGGCCGCATTGGCGGAGCCATCTCGCATCTGCCGCACGATGTCTTCCCATGTGCCGTCAATCGAACGCCCGTCGCGGATGATGAGATGCTCCATCATGTCCCGCTTGGACTCCGCGAGCTCCGACAATAACCCGCCGAACAGTTCCAGCTGACTCTTCGCCTGATCGTGTGCTTCCTCCGCCGCGCGCTGCTCGATCTCCGCGAGCATCTCGTCGATGTCGTCGGGTTCGCCCGCGAGCTCCGCCAGCCGCTCGTCCCACGGCTTGAGCTCCGGGTCGCTGTCCTCCAGCCGATACACCGACTTCTTGAGCTCCACGAGACGCCAGATCCCCAACTCATCCCAGTGGTCGTCCGGTGTCGTGCGGTCGAGATGATACAGCGCGGCCTCGTAGTCACCGCGGTCGTACAGCACGTTGCCCAGATAGATGCGCGCTTCCGCGTGATCGCTGTCGATCTGCAGCGCCTTGCGCAGCGTCACGATCGCGCCTTCATCGTCGCCGGTGCGATGCTGCGCGTACCCCACGCACGCGACGGCTTCGGCCATCTCCGGCGCCTGTTGCACCGCGATGTCGAAGAATTCGCGAGCGCTCTCGATCAGCCCTTCGCGAAACAGCGCGCGACCCGACTGCAGCATGAGCTCGATGTCGTCCTGGTAGCCGAGCTCGAGGATGCGGCGGAAGCTGCGCACACCGGCGTCCTGCTGTCCGAACTTGAGCAGCGTTTCGCCGAGACCCGCGAGCGCGTCCTCGTGATCCGGGTCGAGCACCAGCGCTTCCTCGAAGGAGCGCCGCGCCCAGGCGAACTCCTCGCGCGCCACGCGCGCATAACCAACCCCGACGTGCAACTCTACCGCGTTGGGATAGAGCGCGAGTCCTTCGCGGAGCACGTCGAGCGCCTCGTCATACTGGCCTTCGTTATACAGCTGATGGGCACGCTCGTCGTACTCTTCAGAACTCAGGAATGGGGTTGGCATCTGCGTCAATCCTCCAGCTCTTGAGGGTACGAATGAATTGTACCATTCGGGACGGCGAGAGTTCAATGCTGAGAAGGGTTATTCGCCATTCCTTCCGCAACGCCAGCAGCCACAGCTTTCCACCCGCTCTCTTTTCATGACGCGCGAACACGTGAGGCGGTGACGACGGGCTGGTCGCGGCGTGCCAGCGACGCCGCGATCTCGCCCGCGAGCGAGGCGTTGGCCTCCAGGAGTGCGAGGTTCGTGGCGACCGACGCACCGCCCGTGGCGCGCTCCACGGCGGCGAGCAGGTACGGTGTCAGTGCGGCGCCGCGAACGCCGCTCTCGCGGGCCGCGGCAACGGCGGCGGCGACGGCATCATCGACGCGTGCCCGGGGGAGCGCGCTGGCCTCGGGGGCTGGCTGCACCACGAGCATGGCGCTCGTCCGGCCGAGCTGGCGATGCGCGCGAAACGCGGCGGCGACCGCATCGCTCGTCTCCGCGCGCGCGGTGAGCCGTATCCCCGACGTGGTCATGAAGAACGCGGGGAATTCCGACGTGCGATAGCCGATGACGGGGACGCCGAGCGTCTCCAGTCGCTCGACGGTCGCGGCAAGATCCAGGATGGATTTGGCTCCGGAGCAGACGACGATGACGGGAGCACGGCCCAGCTCCACGAGATCGGCGGACTCGTCGAAGGCGGGTTCGCGATGCACACCGCCGATGCCGCCGGTCGCGAAGACCGTGATGCCCACCGCGGCACACAACGCAAGCGTGGCGGCGACGGTCGTCGCGCCGTCCGCGCGCTGTACGATCGCCCACGGCATGTCGCGCGCGCTCACCTTGCGCACGCCGTCGCGCGCGAGAAAGCGCGCCAGCTCGGCGTCGTCCAGTCCAAAGGTGGGAACGCCGCGCACGATCGCGGCGATTGCCGGCACCGCGCCTGCGTGCTCGACCGCGGCCAGCATGCGGCGGGCGGCGTCATGGTTGGCTGGAATGGGGAGCCCCTGCGCCAGCACCGAGCTCTCGAGGGCGACGACTGGAGAGCCGTCGCGAAGGGCGGATGCGATGTGTGGGAGGAGGCGTACACCTGAGGGCTCTCGCACGCGGAGAAGGTACAGTGCGAGTAGGAGCGCGACAATGAGAGCGAACAGTCTGCGAGAGCGAACAGTCTGCGGGCAGGCACCGTCCGCCCAAACGCGGCGGCGCGTGCGACGCTTAGGAAGCGCTCGGACCCGCGGCGGCTGCCTGGGACTCAGCGAGGTGCGCTTCCAGGAGCAGTCGATCTGGGGCGGGGCCAGTGAAGCGCACCGGCCAGCAGGTAGTGAGCGTCAGCACGGGCTGCGTGGTCTGCCTCAAAGCAGGGGAGGCCGCGCTGACGACTTTTCGGCTCTTGACGATCCAGATGACGCTATTGAGGCCTATTTGTGTCACAATAGTGTCTCCAATAGCCACATGATCTAGGCCATGGAAGTGCCGATCCCGATGTGCTGATATCACTGAGTTGCCCGCGTGCCCCGGCAGTGCGCTGCCCGGCAGGTGGCCCGGGCCAGCATTGAGCTCGGAGGAGCCCACTCCTTCCACCACAATCTCGTCCAGCCCTATGGACGCGATCGCCAGCCGGGCCACCGGTGAGCCGCGCACATGGCGCGTTGCGGCTCCCGGGGCCGTCACGTCGGCGACATCCAGCTCACCGTCGCGCATCGCGCGCTTCGCCTCGTCTGAGTCCCAGCGCGCCCGCGCCGCGTCACGGGCCAGCGCGCCGCGTGCATACACGGTCGAAACGAAAAGCACCAGCAGAACGCCGACGGTCGTCAGCGCAAAGCCAAGCGTCCTACGCACGGGGAACGCGACTCCGAGCCGTAGCCGGGCGCGCGCGAGGGCGCAACAGCAGCAGCGCGAGCCCCGTGGCGAGCAGCGAGAGTCCGGCGAGCAGGATCACGGGGAGCGGCGTTGCCGTATCCGGCGCTCGTGCACCGTCGCGGAACTCGGTCGTTTCCGCTTTGCGCGGCGGAGTTGCGGGGGCCGCGGCGATCTCCGTCGTCGTCTCCATCTCGGCCGTGGCCGCGCCGGTGCTCGGCGCGGGCGTCGCGGCCGCCGATGCCGAAGCGGCGGAGTCCACCCAGGTGCGCAGGTCGGTCAACGTGGCGCGCTCGGCGGAATCCACCTTTGCCTGCGCCTGCACGCTCACCGGCGGCGCCTCAGGTTGCGGCGGTGAGACGACGGTGGTGAACTGGGCGTAGGCGGCGCTGGGCGCGGTGGCGGCCAGGGCGATCGCCGCGGCCAGGATATGTCGGTGCATGGCTTCTCTCCTCATGCGTGGATGCTACCCCGCAGAAGGGCAGAAGGTGTGCCGCGGCGTTCAGTGCCCTGGTCAGCTCCCGGGCGCACTCGGGGCAGGCGCCACAGGCCAGGCCTTGACGATCGCTTCCCCCATCCGTGCCAGCAACAACTGCGGTTCGCTGTCCAGGACCCAGCGAATGTCCTGGTTCTCGCGCGTCAGCACGCACGTCACGACGCGGGTCGCCAGATAAAAGAGCGAGCACTCCGTGCGCACGCGGTCGGTGGCGCCCGTCTTGTGCGCCGCACGCGCCCCGCCCGCCAGCCGCTGCAGCAGCTGACCGTCCTCGTTATGCTCGAGAATGTTCAGCATCGCGGAGTCCGCCGATGGGCTGACCGCCTGTCCACGTGCCAGCAGTTCGAACAGCCGCGTCATCTCATTTGGCGTCGTCACACCCAATCCGTACTTCTCGGCGCTGTCCACCGAGACGCGGGCGATGGCGATCATGGAACGTCCGTGCACTTTCGTGCGCGGGAGTCCGAGCGCTTCCATCTTCTGCCACACGCGGCGCGCGGCGATCCGGTCGATCAGCAGATTCGTGGCCGTGTTATCGCTGATGATAGACATCAGCCACGCGGCGTCGGCCACCGTGATCGTCATGCCCGGACGCATGTGCTGCAGCACCCCCGCGCCGCCCACCTGGTCGATGTGAAGTACTGTCAGTGGATCGTCCAGCGCCATCATCCCTTTCGCGACCAGATCGTACACGGTGACGAGGATGGGCACCTTGATGAGGCTTGCCGTCGGAAACGGCTCGTCTCCGCGCAGCGAGAGCCGCTCACCGGTATCCACGTTGTATACCGTATATCCCACGACACCGCGGTGCGCTGTGGCCAGCGAGTCCAGCACGCGATGCAGGGCGGCCGTGTCCGCACGCACAGGCACCGCGGCTGTGCCGGACCCCTGCGCTCCCGCGCACCCCCAGGCCGCCGCGGCCAGCGCGAGGCCGGTGGCCCCAGCCATCCGGCGTGAGATACCCACGGAGGTGGCTCTCATGCTCGCCGCTCCGATCGCCGCCTGACGACGTCAGGCACTCGGGAAATCGTCGCTCTTGCGTGCTTCGATCAACTCGACGGCGTCAGTCGTCGGATCATGCAACGCCAGCAACTTGATGGTCTCGCCCGGCCAGGTATCGAACTCCTTGCCCGACCCCTTGTAGACCTTGATCTCGTGGCCATCCTCGAACCGCATGATCACCAGCGGATACTCGGTATTGGAGTACTTCTTTCGAATCTTCTTCGGCGGGCGACTGCTGGTCATGTGTCCTCCAGGGGTATGTGATACGGCACGCGCTGGTGCTCAGGTCACCACGGACGCCGGCGCGCTGAACTCCCGCCATGCGCCGGTCGCCAGCGCGTCGTCCACCGCGGCCACCGCATCGTCCAGCTCCGTATCACTCGTATAGAAGTGCGGGCCGATCCGGATTCCGGCGCCGGGCCGGTAGTCCACCAGAATCTGGCGAGACGAAAGGAATCGCGATACCTCCAGCGCGTGCGGCACATCGAACGCGACGGTTCCGCCACGGCGCTCGTCATCGCGCGGGGCGGTCACCGAATAGCCGCGCCCTTCGGCCAGCTCGATCAAACGCCGCGTTTGCCGCACGCTTTTCGCGCGAATCGCGTCGATGCCCGCCCGCCGCACGATGCGCGGTCCCTCCGTCGCCGCATACAGCGCTGGGATGGCCGGCGTGCCGTTGAGCCACCGAAAGGCGCCCGTCGCATACTCCATCCCCGCTTCGAAACCGAACGGGCGAGCGTGCGCTTGCCACCCGGTCAGCGCTGGGCTCAGGCGGTCCCGAACGTCCGGAGCGACGTACAGAAAGCAGCCCCCCGGCCCGCCGCACAGCCACTTGAGCACACCGCCCGTGAGTAAATCAGCGCCAATGCGCTTGACGTCGACGGGCATGACGCCCACCGAGTGGAACGCATCCAGCATAACGAGCGCGCCGACATCGTGAGCGCGGCGAACAATCGCCTCGACGTCAAGAATGTACGCGGAGCGGAAGAGCACGTGCGACACGGCCACCAGACGCGTGCGCTCGTCAATCGCGCGCACCAGACGCTCGACATCGATGCCGATCCCATCATCGCTTGGGACCGCCACGATGCGCGCGCCGAGGCGCGCACCGAGCCCGTCGTACACGTACCGTACAGATGGAAAGTCCAGCGCGGTCGTCACGATCGCGTCGCGTCCACCGCCAAAGTCCAGCGCGGAGAGCACGGCACTCTGCGCGATGGAGACGTTCGGCAGCATGACCACCTCGCCCGCGCCGGCGCCTAGCAACGGCGCGATCTCGTCACCGACGCTGACGGGCATTTCCCACCACCCGTCAGTGGCCCACGCGCGGACGCCCCAGGTGCTCCAGCTCTCGGCGTACTCGGCCAGCCGCCGCGCCGCGCCGCGCGGCATCGCGCCGAGTGAGTTGGAGACGAGATAATTGGTGCGCTCCAGAATCGGGAACTCGTCCCGAAACCGGAGCAGCGAATCTGTCATCGCGATGCCGTCCCCTCCGCGCGCCGGAGTACGCGCCTGCAGCCGTACGTGCGCGTCACACCCGTCAACCGCGTCGGATCACTGCTGGCCTACGGTGCGAACAGACGGCACCCGGCGGCCGCCCTGGTGAACGCGAGCGGCAAGTTGGGCGGGAACCCGGGCTTGGCATCCCGAAAAGCGGTCGCCAGCGCCTGGATCGCCAAGCAGTCCTTCAATGTCCCAGCTTCAATAAGCCGGTGCAAATCCGAGTAGGCTTGGGGGTTTAAATGAGCGATGCCCGCATCCGACAGCTCGCGAACCCGCCTTGCCATGAAGACCTCTGGCGCACAGGCCTTGGGCCGCGTCCCGAGCTCGTCGTCGATCAGGCGCGGAAATGGTGCATCGCGCGAATCGAACTCCCGATACACATCCTTGGTCACCAAGATCGAC